>JBJTVI010000548.1:0-3895 GCA_046081145.1 Rubrivivax sp. | reverse complement strand
CGTGTAGCCCGCGCGCTTGGCCATCTCGATGGCAGCGAAGGTCTCGGTGAGGGCGACGACCTCTTCGTGACGAACACGAAGATCCAGAAGGAAGGCATCGAGCGCGGCATCGCCAACTCGATCCTCATCAAGATCAACCAGATCGGCACCCTGAGCGAGACCTTCGCCGCCATCGAGATGGCCAAGCGCGCCGGCTACACGGCCGTCATCAGCCACCGCAGCGGCGAGACCGAGGACAGCACGATCGCCGACATCGCCGTGGGCACCAACGCCGGCCAGATCAAGACCGGCTCGATGAGCCGCAGCGACCGCATCGCCAAGTACAACCAGCTGCTGCGCATCGAGGAAGACCTCGGGGACGTGGCGAGCTACCCCGGCCGCGCGGCCTTCTACAACCTGCGCCGGGGGGGCTGAACGCCGATGGCCCTGCGGGGATCCACACTCGCCCTTCTCGTGCTGCTGGCAGCCGTGCAGGGGAGCCTGTGGCTCGGCAGGGGCAGCCTGCCCCACGTCTGGAGCCTGCAGCGCCAACTCGACGCGCAGCAGGCTGGCAACGAGGCCCTGCGCACCCGCAACCGCGCCGTCTCCGCCGAGGTGGCCGACCTCAAGGAAGGCCTGGAGATGGTCGAGGAGAAGGCGCGCAGCGAGCTCGGCATGCTGCGGCCCGACGAGGTGCTGGTGCAGCTCACGCCGCGGCGCTGAGGCGCAGGCTGCATGTCGTGGCTCGAGGGGGTGGCCAGCCTGCTGGCCCTGGCCATGGTGGGCTTCAACCTGCGCGTGCACCCGGCCGGATGGCCCCTGGCCATGGCCAGTTCGGCGCTCTACGTCATCGTGTTCTGGCAGGGCCGGCTGTACGGGCAGGCCGCGCTGCAGGGGCTCTTCATCGCGGTATCGGCCTGGGGCTGGTGGCAGTGGCTGCGCGGAACCGGGGCCTCGGGCACCCCGCTGCAGGTGGGGTGGCTGCGGCCCCGACAGCGGCTGGCAGTGGGGGCTGGCACGCTGCTGGCCTGGCCGCTGCTGGCGGCGCTGCTGGGTGCGGGCACCGACAGCGCCGCGCCGGCGCTCGATGCACTGACCACCGTCGGGGCACTGGCGGCGCAGTTGCTGCTGGCGCGCAAGCGGGTGGAAAACTGGCCGGTTTGGGTGGCCGTGAATGTGCTGAGTGTGGCGCTCTTCGTGCAGGCGGGCCTGTGGCCCACAGCGGGCCTCTACACGGTGTTTGCAGCCCTGGCGGTGTGGGGCTGGGTGCGCTGGAGCCGGCTGGCCGGCCCGCAAACGTGATGGCCCGGCCGCCGGCCATCGTCATCGCGCTGCTTGGGGCCGAGAGCACGGGCAAGACCACCTTGGCCGCCGAGCTGGCCCGGCACATCACCCGCGAGACCGGCCGCACGAGCACCTGGGTGCCCGAGGTGCTGCGCGAGTGGTGCGCAACGGCCGGCCGCACCCCGCGCGCCGAGGAGCAGCTCGCGATCGCGCAAGCCCAGCACGCCCGCATCGAGGCCGCCGCAACCGCACACGCCTGCGTGGTGTGCGACACGACGGCGCTGATGACGGCGGTCTACAGCCGCCTGCTCTTCGATGACCGCTCCCTCCAGGCCTGGGCGGTGCAGGCGCATGCCCGCGCATCGCTCACCCTGCTCACGGCGCTGGACCTGCCCTGGGTGGCCGATGGCCTGCAGCGCGACGGCCCGCATGTTCAGCAACCGGTGGACGCGGCTCTGCAGGAATTGCTGCAGGCCCACGACATGCCCTGGGTGCGCGTGAGCGGCCAGGGCCCGGCGCGCCTGCAGGCCGCGTGGGCAGCCGTGCGACCGCTGCTCAGTTGAGCAGCGAAGAGCCCGGCGGCTGATCGGGCGCCGGGGTGAAGAGCTCGCCCACGTCCACCGCGTCGAAGCGGTATTGCTGGCCGCAGAACTCGCAGCCCACCTCCGCCGCTGCGCGCTCGGCGAGGATCGAATCGACCTCCTCGCGACCGAGCCCGCGCAGCATCCCCGCCACCCGCAGGCGGGAGCACGTGCAGGCAAAGCGCGGCACGAGCGGCTCGAAGCGCTGCACCCGCTCCTCCCAGAAGAGCCGGCGCAGCAGCGTCTCGGCGTCCAGCCCGAGCAGCTCCTCGCGCGTGAGCGTGGCCGCCAGGTGGGCGATGCGGTTGAAGTCCTCGTTCAGCCCGATGTCGTCCTCGCGCCGGCGCTGGGTCCCCGCGAGGTTGCCCTCGCCCTCCACCGGCAGGCGCTGGATGAGCAGCCCGGCAGCCATCTCGTCGCTGGCTGCCAGCACCAGGCGCGTGTCGAGCTGCTCGGACTGCAGCATGTAGTGCTCGAGCACCTGGGACAGCGCGTGCAGCGGCTCGCGCTGGTCACCGTGCAGCGGCACGATGCCCTGGTAGGGCTGCTGGCCGGGGCGCCGATCCAGCGGGTCGAGCGTGATGGCGCAGCGGGCCTTGCCGTGCACGTTGAGCAAGGCCTGCAGCCCGTCGGTGTCCTGCACCTCGCCCCTGAGCGTGGCGGTGGTGCGAAAGCTCAGGTCGGGCCGCGCCTCGGCCACGGCCAGCCGCACGGGGCCATCGCCCTGCACCTGCAGGATGAGCGAGCCGTTGAACTTGATGTTGGCCTGCATCAGCAGCGCGGCGGCCGTCATCTCCCCCAGCAGCGTGCGAACCGGCGCCGGCAGCACACCCGAGCCGCCGTGGGCGGGCTCGCGCCGGCGCAGCACCTCGCGCCAGCTGTCGGTGAGCTGCACGAGCATGCCGCGCACCGGAAGGCCTTCGAACAGGAACTTGTGCAGCGCGCCCATCAGCCCACCCGGCGCAGGCCGCTGCGGTGGCGCTGGGCGTTGCGCACGTAGAAGGCCGCGCTGAAACGCATCCGCTCCAGGGCCTCGGGCGAGAGCTCGCGCACGACCTTGGCGGGCGAACCCATGATGAGGCTGCCGTCGGGGAACTCCTTGCCCTCGGTGACGAGCGCCCCCGCACCGACAAGGCAGTTGCGGCCGATCTTCGCGCCATTGAGCACCACGGCCTGGATGCCGATGAGCGAACCGTCGCCGATGGTGCAGCCGTGCAGCATCACCTGGTGCCCCACCGTGACGTCCTGGCCAATCACGAGGGGCATGCCCATGTCCACATGCAGCACGCTGTTGTCCTGCACGTTGCTGCGCGCGCCGATGCGGATGGGCGCCGTGTCGGCGCGGATCACGACGCCGTACCAGACGCTGGCCTGCTCGGCGAGCGTGACCTCGCCGATCACGCGCGCATCCTCGGCCACCCAGGCGGTGGGGTCGACCTGCGGGCCGAGGTCGTCAAGGGCATAGAGGGCCATGGCGCGTCCTTCGCGGCGGTGGCCCGCGAGCCGGGCCGGATGGGTGGGGGCCCGAAACGGGCCGAACCGATAATTGTAGGAATGGAACTGCGCGCCCTTGCCCTGCATGCGCTCGCCCAGGCCGATCCTGCGGCCAAGGTGCAGGCGGCGCAAGCCGCCTGGGCCGCGGTGCAGGCGGGTGTGCCGGCCGACGCGCAGGCGGTGTTCGACCCGCCCGCCGCCCTGCCCGGCCGCCCGGTGCGGCCGCTCCTGGTCGACCCCGCCCAGGTGCCCCGCCGCAGCCCCTTCACCGCGGAAGGCCGCAGCGCGCTGCTGCACGCGGTGGCGCACATCGAATTCAACGCCATCGACCTGGCCCTGGACGCCGCCTGGCGCTTCGGCGGCCTGCCTGCGGCCTACTACCGCGACTGGCTGCGCGTGGCGTCTGAAGAGGCACTGCATTTCAGCCTGCTGCGCGAGCATCTGCAGACGCTGGGCCACGACTACGGCGACTTCGACGCCCACGACAACCTGTGGCAGATGTGCGAGCGCACCGCCGGTGACATCGTGGCCCGCATGGCGCTGGTGCCGCGCACGCT
>JBJTVI010000547.1:0-9370 GCA_046081145.1 Rubrivivax sp. | reverse complement strand
GCCACCGCGCAGGCCGTGCGCAACCCGGTGAAGGCACCGGGCCCGCAGCCGAAGGCCACCGCCTGCAAGTCGGCCGCGCGCAGGCCCTGCTCGCGCAGCATCGACTGGATGCGCGGCAGCAGCGTCGCCGAGGCCTGCGCCCCACCCTCCCCCTCGTGCAGACGCAAGCCCAACGGCCCGTGCAGCGCCACCGACAGCACCTCGGTGGAGGTGTCCAGCGCGAGCAGCGCGCGCGGTGGCGGGCGGGAGGGATCAGCCATGGCCACCCAGTGTAGCCATGCGATCATCGAGCTCATGCCATGCCTTGCCCCGACGCCGCGCGCCCTTGCCCGGGCCCTGGCCGGGGCCGCGGCGCTCGGCCTGGCATTGGCCATTTCGCCCAGCGTGCCCGCCGCGCACGCCGCCTCCGCGCTGCCGCCCGAGGCCCTGGCGGCCCTGCAGCGCGCACGCGTGCCGGCCGATGCGCTCTCGGTGCTGGTCCAGGAGGCCGGGGGCCCGCGCACCGTGCTGGCCCACGAGCACCGGCAGCTGCGCAACCCGGCCTCCGTCATCAAGCTGCTGACCACCTACGCCGCGCTCGACCAGCTCGGCCCGGCCTGGACGTGGAGCACCCCGGTTCTGCTGCACGGCACGCTGGCCGACGGCGTGCTGGAGGGCAACGTGCACCTGCGCGGCAGCGGCGACCCCAAGCTCGTCATCGAGCAGGTGTGGCTCCTGCTGCGCCGGCTGCAGGCCGCCGGCGTGCGCGAGGTACGCGGCGACTTCGTGCTCGATCGCAGCGCTTTTGCCGCGGCCGAGGGCTCCGCGGCGGATTTCGACGGTGACGCCACACGCCCGTACAACGTGCGCGCCGACGCGCTGATGGTGAACTTCAAGTCGGTCGTCTACACCTTCGTGCCCGATCCCGCGCGCGCCGTGGCGCGCGTCCTGGCCGAGCCCGACCTGGGGCCGGCGGCCACGCCACCGGCCGCCCCCGTGACCGTGCCGCTGGCCCCGGGCCCGTGCGAAGACTGGCGCTCGGCGCTCAAGGCCGTGCCCGCGGAGTCGGGCTACCGCTTCACCGGGCGCTATCCGGCGGCGTGCGGCGAACTCGTGTGGGCCCTGGCCGACCCCGATCCGGCCCGCTACGCCGCGCGCCTGATCGAGACGATTTGGCGCGAGATGGGCGGCCGCCTGGCCGGCACGGTGCGCGAGGGCGCGGTGCCCGAAGGCGCGCGCCTGCTCTTCGAGCATCGCTCCGAGCCGCTTGCGCAGGTGGTGCGGGACATCAACAAGCACAGCAGCAACGTGATGTCGCAGCAACTGTTCCTGACGCTGGCGCTGCTGCGCGACCCCAAGACCCCGGCGACCACCGAGGGCGGGCGCGAGGCGCTGCGCCGTTGGGCCGCCGAGCGCCTGGGCGAGCTGCCCGAGGGCTTCGTGATCGACAACGGCTCGGGCCTGTCGCGCACCACGCGCGTGTCGGCGCAGTGGCTCGCACGGCTGCTGCAGCATGCCTGGGCCAGCCCAGTGATGCCCGAGCTCATGGGCTCGCTGCCCGTGAGCGGCACCGACGGCACGCTGCGGCGATCCCGCGCAAGCCCGGGCCGCGCGCACCTCAAGACCGGCACGCTGCGCGACACCGCCGGGGTGGCCGGCTACGTTCTCTCCGACTCGGGGCGGCGCTACGTGGTCGTGGCTCTCGTCAACCATGCGCAGGCACAGGCCGCGCGCCCGGCGCTGGAGGCCATCGTGCAGTGGGCGATCCGCGACGGCACGCCAGCCACCGCGCGCTGAGCGGGCCGCCCCCATCGGCCACACCAGTCGGCCGTACCCGTCGGCAGCGCCCGAGCCCCGGCACCCCCCTTGCCCGATCAACGACCCCCTGGAGCCCCTGCTTTGGACACCACCGGCCTGACCCCCACCGACTGGCTCGGATTCGCCGCAGCCACGCTCACCACCTCGTCATTCGTGCCGCAGGCCGTGCTCACGCTGCGCACGAAAGACGTGAGCGGGATCTCGCTGTCGATGTACGGCGCCTTCACGCTGGGCGTGGCGCTGTGGCTCGTCTACGGGATCATGCTGCGCGCATGGCCGATCGTCGTGGCCAACACGCTCACGGTGGCGCTGGCCGCGACGATCCTGGTGACGAAACTGGTGGTGGAACGTCAGACTCGGCGCCTGAAGGCACGCTGAGAAAAGCTTGAGCGCGCTCGGGCACGCTCAGGCAAGCCTGGGCGCCCTGAGGGCACCCCAAAGCGGCCCCGCGGCCCCGCGGCCCCGCGGCCGCGAGGATCAGAACTTGTAGGCCGTGCCCAGCGTGTAGACCGTCGGGCGGAAGTCGATCGTGGTGGTCAGGACGGTGCTCCCGGTGGCCACGAGGTTGCTCTTGGTCTCCACCTTGGCCGCGCTCGCGAAGACGCTCCACTGCTTGTTGAACGCGTAGTTGACGCCCCCGACGATGGCCAGGCCCGTGGAATCGCTCATCTCCACCTTCGGCGCGAGCTTGGAGCGGGCGCCCTCGAATCGCGTGTAGTTCACGCCCAGGCCCACGTAGGGGCGAAAGGTGCTGGACGGCGTTCCGAAGTGGTAGTTGAGAAAGACGGTGGGAGCAACGTTCTTGGCAGACAGCACGTCGTCACCGAGAAAGGCCACGCTGCCCGTGGCGCGAGCCTTGACGCGCGGAGGCACCCCCAGCACCAGTTCGGCACCGAGGTTCGAGCTCAGCATGCGCTCGTAGATGAACACGGTCGTCGTCGCGGAGCCCACCCGGGCATCGGCACCGGCCGGCACGCCGATGCCCTGGATGCCGGAGGTCCGGGAGTCGGGCTGGTAGCTCGTGAAGCCGAGCTTGACGGCGTTGAGCTGGGCCTGCGCGGGGCCCGCGGCCAGCGCCGCAAGCGCGGCGGCCACGAGAAGAGGCGTCTTGGGGCACATCGGAGATCTCCTCGTGGGCGGGTTCAAAGCCAGCCGTAGCTCTTGAGGACGTTCAGGAACTGGTCGCTCATGACCTTGTGCCCGCCCGTGGTGGGATGGACCCCGTCGGCGAACTGCCAGGTCCGGATATCGGCGCCCGTGCGCAGGCCGTTGAAGGGCGCGCCCGGGGTGCTGTTGCAAAAGAGCGAGGACCCATCCGTCACGGCGCCGCCGGTGATGGCACCGATCTTGGCCGCGTCGCAGGCGGGGATCTGGTTGTTCGCGATGCCGTACTTGCCCGGATTCAGGTAGACCTCCTTGAACAGCGCATTGGCGTCGAAGAGCTGCACCGGCTGGTCCTTCAAGCCCTCGCGCAGCCAGAGGTTGAAGGTGTCCACCAGCGTCGTCAGGGTGCTCTGGCCGCTGGCCGGAAGCGACTTGCCGTAGGGGCTCATCGACGAATCGGGCAGGTTCCAGACCACCACGTACTTCGCGCCCTTGCCGAGGATCTGGTCCTTGACGGCGGCGGCCAGCTCGGTGGCCGCCGTCTTGAGCTGGCTTTGCGCATCGAGCTGCGCCGACAGCAGCAGGTTGTTCGCCTGGTCGGCGTTGATCTTGCCGGCCGCCGCATCGGCCTGGATCTGCGCGGCCTTGGCCGACAGCGTGCTCGCCTGCACGAAGACATCGTTGTTGCCGCCGAAGACCAGCACCAGATCGGTGCCCTTGAAGGTGCTGAACCGGGCCAGGTGGTTGGCGATCTGCTTGACCATCGGAACCGTCAGGGCACCCCGGCCCCCGTTGTTGCCGATGCCCGCCGGGTCGGTGACGCGCGCCCCACCCTGCCCGTAGGCCGTGCAGGTGGAGGCCAGCTGCGGATTGGCCGCCGCCGGGCACTTCACCGAACTCCCGGCAAAGCCCACCTCGGCAGGCGTGGTCACCAGGCCCAGGGCCGTGGCCAGGTTCTCCACCCAGACCGTGCCCGTGGCGCTGTTGGTCGTGAACTTGCCGCCGAAGTAGGGCGCCTGGCCGTTGCCCGTGAGCGAAGTCGCCGGCGCGTAGGCGCCTGCGTCGCTGAGGCTGTCGCCGAAACTCACGACAGAGGTGAAGGTCACCTTGGTGGTGGGGGCCCCGGCGGTCGTGCCGGTCCCCGGGACGTAGGGATCGCCGCCGCCGCACGCGGCAAGCAGCGCCGCCGCGGCAGCGGTCAGTACCCACAGCCTGTTCAGTTTCATGCCCGCTCCTTGCGGCCGCCCTCGGGCAGCCTGTGCCGGTTTCGGCAGGCCCGCCCGGCCGAATCCGCCGGGCGCCTGCTGCTTCGCTGGACTATACGCAGGGATTCACCTGCAAGGCGCAGGGGTTTCCCGCGGCAGGAGCGCGGCAGAGGCAAGCCAGGAGCGATCCCGGCCGGCCCTGCCTGCGGGCGGGTCAGCCGGGCGGGCAGGCAGGCTCCTAGAAGGGGTTGAGCGTGGCGCGCGCCAACGCGAGCGCGGCGAGCTGCCGGTGGCCGCCCACGCCGAACCAGCGGTCGCTGGCCCACAGGTACAGGCTTGCCGTGGCGCCGTCCACCAGCGTCTTGGTGGTGCAATTGGGAAGGGCTGCCGTGCACACGGCCGAGGAGGCGTTGTTGAGCCCGAAGTAGCCCGGGGCGCGAGCGGCCGTCTGCACGAGCTCGTCGCCGAGAACCAGGCCCACCAGGCGCCCGTCGTTGACGATGGTCGCGCGGATGCGGCCGTTGAGGGCGGCCGAGAGGTCGGTCAGCAGCCTGGCGCCTTCGGTGCCCTGGGCGATGCCGTAGGGCGAGAGCCCGAGGTCGGGCATGGTGGAGACCACCACCCGCGCGCCCAGGCCGACCATGCGGTTGACCTGCTCGGCTAGGCGCGTGCCGCGCGCGCGGGCCTCGTTGATGAGGTCCTCACGCGGGCGCGCGGGCGATTGCGAGTAGAGGTCCAGCACATCCCAGGTGCCCGCCAGGATCAGCACCAGCTCCTCGTTCTGGAAGCCACCCGCGGCCACGTGCGCATCGACCTGCCGCACCACGTCGGCCACGCGCGCGCCGGGCACAGCGCGCGTGAGCGCCTTGGTCTCGGCGCCCGTGAGCGGGCACTGGGGAAAGGCGAAGTTGAAGCCCCGCGCCACATCCTGGACCCAGATCGGAAAGAGGTTGCAATCCAGCGTGGTGCCATCGGTGCCGAAATCATTCACGGCGTACTTGCGCCCGTCGGGCGTCAAGGCGCTCAGCTCGTCGCCGAAGGCGGTCAGCCGAGGGGGCTTGAAGACCTGGATCTGCGAGGTGCCGCCGCCGCAGGCGGCCAGCAACACGGCGAGGCCGGCCAGGAGCCAGGCGAGGGGTCGGCGAAGGGACGAGGACATGGGCGGGGGCTCAAGGTGGATCGCGGGGGCAGGAAGGGCTCGGGCTCAGCGGGTGGCCGCGCGCTGCAGCCGGTCTCGCACGCCGTCCCACCCGGTATCGACAGGCGGCTGCTCGACCCAGATCGAGCTCACCGCCTCGGCATCGAACCGGCGCAGCGTGGCAAAAAGTTCATGGGCAGCCTGCTGCGCATTGTCGGGCATCGGCCACGCCAGCACCTGCGCCGTGGCGCCCAGCCCGGGCAGCGGCTGGCGCGAATATACGCCGATGCGCCCCTGCGGGCGCGCCGCGGCCTCGGCGCGGACGGCCGCTTCGAGTGCTCCGGCCGGTCGCAGGTGCACCGGCGCGGCCGGGGCGTAGTGCGAGGCGAGCGCCCCCGGAGTGCGGGGCGCAGCCGCATCGGGCGCCAGCAGCGGTTCGCCCAGGGCCGCCTCGATGGCCGCCCGCGCGAGTGTGCCGGGGCGCAGCAGGTAGCTCGCCGCGCGGCTGCAGTCGACGATGGCCGACTCGATGCCCTCCTGGCAGGTGCCGCCATCGAGCACGAGCAGCTCGGGCCCGAACTCGGCGGCCACGTGCTCCGCCTGCGTCGGGCTGACGCGGCCGAAGCGGTTGGCGCTTGGCGCAGCCAGCCCCGGCACGCCCAGCCGTGCCGCCTCGCGCAGCAGTGCCTGCGCCACCGGGTGGGCAGGGCAGCGCAACGCCACCGTGGGCGCACCAGCGGCTGCGGCCTCGGCCACGCCGAGCCGGCGCGGCACCACCAGCGACAGCGGGCCGGGCCAGAAGCGGGCCATCAGGGTCCGCGCACGTGCGGGCAGGCCGGGCACCTCGCGCACGAAGGCCTGCGCCGCCTGCGCATCGGCCACGTGGACGATCAGCGGGTGGTCCAGCGGCCTGCCATTGGCGGCGTAGATCCGCGCCACCGCTGCGTCGTCGTCGGCTCGCGCAGCCAGGCCGTAGACCGTCTCGGTGGGCAGCCCGAGGAGCTCGCCGGCGGCCAGCGCACGCGCGGCTCGGATCAGGGCCTGGGGCTCGCGGGCGTCGAGGATGGGCATCTACACGCCGCCCAGAGCGAGCCGGGCGGCGGCCGCGCGCGCGACGGCCAGCGCCGCCTCGGCATCCGGGGCCGTCACGGTCAGGTGGCCCATCTTGCGCCCGGGCCGGGGCTCGGCCTTGCCGTAAAGGTGCAGGTGCACGCCGGGCAGCGCCAGCACGCCGGCCCAGTCGGGGCTGCGGGGGACACCCGCTGGCGCGGCTGGGGCTGCCGGCCCGAACCACAGGTCGCCCAGCAGGTTGAGCATCACCGCCGGCGAGTGCAGCCGCGGCTCGGGCAACGGCAGCCCGGCCAGGGTGCGCACCTGCAGCTCGAACTGCGAGACATCGCAGGCATCCAGGCTGGCATGGCCCGAGTTGTGCGGCCGCGGCGCCATCTCGTTGGCCAGCACGCGGCCGTCCTCCAGCGCGAACCACTCCACGCACAGCACGCCCACGTAGCCCAGTGCGTGCGCCAGGCGCTCGGTGTGCGCGACGGCCTCGCGCGCCGCCGCGGCGGTCACGCCCGGCGCCGGCACGCGCGTGAGCGCGAGGATGCCGTCGCGGTGCAGGTTCTGCTGCACCGGCAGGTGCACGCAGCGCCCGTGGTCGTCGCGCGCCACGATGACGCTGAACTCGCAGGCCAGGCGCAGCCGCTGCTCGAGCAGGCAAGGCACCTGCCCCAGGGCGCGCCAGGCGTCGGGCAGCGCCGCCGGCTCGGGCACGGCACACTGGCCCTTGCCGTCATAGCCGAGGGTGGCGGTCTTGAGGATGGCGGGAAAGAGAGCGTCCGGCGCACGCGCGAGGTCGGCCTCGGTGGCGATGAGCAGGTGCGGGACGCAGGGCACGCCGCCTTGCACGAACTGCGCCTTCTCGCGGGCGCGGTGCTGGCACACCGCCACCGCGTCGGCCCCGGGGGTCACGCGCACCCACTCGGCCAGCGTGCGCAGCGAGTGCGCCGGAACGTTCTCGAACTCGGTGGTCACGGCGTCGCAGCAGCGCGCCAGTTCGGCCAGCCCCTGCGCATCGTAATAGGCGGCGCGAATATGCAGGTCGGCCAGCTGCGCGGCCGGGCTGGCCGCATCGGGATCGAGCACGGCCACGCGAAAGCCCATCGCCTGGGCGGCCTGCGCGAACATGCGCCCGAGCTGCCCGCCGCCGAGCACGCCCAGCGTGGTGGGCCGCTCGCGCGTCGGGTGCGGCGCACCGGGCAGCAGCGGCATGGGGCGCAAGCCCGGGCTCAGCGCGGCAGCTGCGCCGACATGGCGCAGGCGGCGGCGTGTTGCGCCTGGCGAAAGGCCTGCAGCCGCGCGCCCAGCGCCGCATCGTGGAGCGCCAGCATCGCCGCGGCAAACAGGCCCGCGTTGGCCGCTCCGGCCACGCCGATGGCAAAGGTGGCCACCGGAATGCCGCGGGGCATCTGCACGATCGAGTACAGCGAGTCGAGCCCCTGCAGGTGCCGGCTGGGCACCGGCACGCCCAGCACCGGGAGCGTCGTCTTGGCCGCCAGCATCCCGGGCAGGTGGGCGGCGCCACCGGCCCCGGCGATGATCACGCGCACGCCGCGCGCCGGCGCCTGTTCGGCAAAGCGAAACATCTCGTCGGGCATGCGGTGTGCCGAGAGCACCTGGGCGTGGCAGCCCACGCCCAGCTCGCGCAGCACCTCGGCAGCGGCCGACATCGTCTCCCAGTCGCTGCTCGAACCCATCACGAGGGCCACGGGCGCGACGGCGCCGGGCGCAGCCGGCGCGGCGTCGGGGCCCGCTGCCGCAGGGGTCCGGGAGGCCTCAGCCATGGGTGCGTGCTCCCGAGCCGGCCGGGTCGTCCAGCCCATGCGTGCGCAGCGCCTGGGCCAGCACCGCCCACTGGGCCTGCGCGCGGGTGTGCTCGAGCGCGGCCTGGCGCACCTGGGCCCGGGCAGCGCGGGCCTGGCCGGCGGCGTGAAGGGCGCGCCCCAGCGTGGCGTGCACGATGAGGCGGTCGTCGGGGTCGGGGGTGTGCACGAGTCGGCTCTGTATGTCGGTGGCCTCGGCCAGGGCATCGGCTGGCCGCCCGAGGGCCAGTCCGCACCACAGCCGGTCGGCGCGCAACTGCGCATCGTAGCGGGCAAGCCCCGCCTCGGCCAGGCGGGGCAGGGTCTGATCGATCCAGCCCAGGGCCTCCTCGTGGCGCTCCTGCACGACCAGGAGCGCGATGCGCACCAGCGGCTGCAGCTCGGCCAGCGCCTGCGCACGCACCGCCGCCTCGTAGCTGCGCGCGGCGTCGAGCTGCAGCCACGCCAGCTCGCCGGCCTGCGGTGCAGAGGCCTCGGCGGGCGCCAGGGCCCAGCCGATGCGCATGCGGTGCACGCCAAAGGCGGCGCGGTCGTGCAGCACCGCTGCCACCAGCAGGCTGTCGCTGGCGGCGGCGGCCGCCTCGCGGGCGCAGCCGAACCACGCCTGCGCCGCGGCCTCCTCGGCGGCCACCATCCAGGCGCTGGCCACGGTCAGCGCCACGCGCCCCAGGGCCGCGGGGCAGCCGCCGCCCAGGCCGGCGAACCCGCGCGCGCGGGCCGCCCAGCTGGCGAAATCCTCCAGCCGGCCCTGGTTGAAGTGCAGGTGCGCCAGCCACGCCGCCGCCAGCGCCTGCACCTCGGCGTCGGTGGCCAGCTGCGCCAGCGCCTGTGCGCGCGCCAGCGTGTCGGGGGTGGCCGTCTCAGGTGCGCGGTGCAGCTCGGCCAGCCCCTGGACGAGGTGCATCCATGCCGCCGTCGAGGCTTCGCCGGGCAAGGTGCCGGCGGCCTGCGCCGCGCGCAGGCGTTCGACCACCGCCGCGCTTTCCTGGAAGCGGCCCTGACGCGCAGCGATCGCCGCCAGGCGCAGTTCGAGCCGGGCCCGCTCGGGCGGGTGCAGCTCACGCTGCAGTGCCTGTGCCAGGTGCTGCGCTGCCTGCATCGCCTGCCCCTCCTTGCCCTTGTGCGGCCCTCGACCCCGTGACCCCGTGACCCCGTGACCCCGTGTGCCTGCGCGTTGCCCGGGCCCGGCTCAGGCCGTCAGGCGCTGCAGCGCGTCGAGGTAGCGCTGCTGCAAGGCCTGCAGC
>JBJTVI010000546.1:0-3960 GCA_046081145.1 Rubrivivax sp. | reverse complement strand
CGCCGCGGGCGGTGGCGCCGCTGGCCGCGGCCCTTGCGCCTCTGCCGGCGCAGGCCCAGGCGCTGGGCCTGCGGGTGGGCGTTCCGCGCCTGGATGAACTTGGGTTCCAGCCCACCAACCTGCACACCTTGCGCCTGCCGGCCGGCTGTGTCGGCGCGCAGGAACTGCTGGCCGACTTCCTGCACGAGCGCATCGACCGCTACCACGACACCCGCAACTTCCCCGCCGTCAAGGGCCCGAGTTACCTGAGCACCCACCTGCGCTTCGGCACCGTCTCGGTGCGCCACCTGGCGCGAGAGGCCTGGCTGCGCACACAGGCCGGCTCGCGCGGGGCGCAGACGTGGCTCTCCGAGCTCATCTGGCGCGACTTCTATCACCAGGTGCTGCACCACCACCCGCGTGTGGTCGAGCACGCCTTCCGGCCCGAGTACGACCGCATTCGCTGGGAAAGCGGCGCCCATGCCGAGCGGCTCTTTGCGGCCTGGTGCGAGGGCCGCACCGGCTACCCGCTGGTGGACGCCGCGATGCTGCAGCTGGCGCAGACGGGCTACATGCACAACCGGCTGCGCATGGTGGTGGCGAGCTTCCTCACGAAAGACCTGGGCCTGGACTGGCGCTGGGGCGAGCGCTGGTTCGCGCAGCACCTCAACGACTTCGATCTGGCCGCCAACAACGGCGGCTGGCAGTGGGCGTCGTCTTCCGGTTGCGATGCGCAGCCGTGGTTTCGCATCTTCAACCCCGTGACCCAAAGCGAGAAGTTCGACCCGCAGGGGCGCTTCATCCGGCGCTACCTGCCGCAGCTCGCAGCGCTGCCCGATGCGGCCATCCACGCACCCTGGCTCGCACGGCCCATCGACCTGCAGGCCGCGGGCCTGGAGCTCGGCCGCCAGTACCCCGCGCCCATCGTCGCGCACGACCAGGCGCGGGCGCGTACGCTAGCGCGCTACGCGGTGGTCAAGGGTCCGGGCACGTAGCGTGCCAGCAGCGCGGCGTGGCGCTGCGGCCACTCCTGCAGGCCCTGGTGCTCGGCCTCGAAGACGCTGCGCAAGAACCCGAGCGTGAGCTCGCGCGTGGCGGCCTTCACGCGCTGATTGAGCTCGGGCCCGCCCGGGCCGCTGCGGTCGGTGAAGATGCTGTGCGAGCCGCCCTGGAAGACGGCCAGCGTCTTGCGCGCGCCACCCACCGCCTCGAAGACGGCCACTCGGTCCGGCAGGCCGCTGGAGTAGCCCGGGATCTTGATGTCGTCCTCGGTGCAGGTGATGTGCAGGCTCGGTACTCGTACCGGAGCGAGGATGCGCGACATCTCGCCCGTCTCGCCGTAGAACGGGGGCGCGGACATGACGATGGCCGCCTGTACCCGAGGCTCGCGCAGGTCCACCACGCGCCCGTCGCGAAACACCTGTGCCCCGGCGGCCAGCAGCGTGGTATTGGCGCCGTAGGAGTGGCCCGCGGCCAAGACGCGCGCGGCGTCGAACCGGGTGGCCAGGCTGCCCTCGAGCACGTGGTCGAGCGCGAAGCGCAGGTCGTGCACGCGGTCGATGGCCTCGCTCTCCTGGGCGGCCTGCTGCAGCCGCGACACGAGCGAGAACACGTTGCCCGCACCCCACAGGCTGCGGTTGCTGCCCACGTGCTGCACGTGCAGGCTCGCCACCCCATGTGCGGCCCAGTGGCGCCCGAGGTAGCTGTAGCCCATGCGCGAGCCGCCGATGCCGTGGGAGAAGACGACCAGGGGCACGCGCCCGGCCCCACCCGCCACACCCGCCGCGCCGGCGCGGGGCAGGTGCAGCCGCAGCGGCACGGTGCGCTTGCGCCGTGTGTCCACGGGCTCGAGGTCGATCGTCTCGACGGCAAAGGGCTCGGCCCGCGCGTGCGGGGCGAGCCCCGCTGCCGCCAGGCCCGCGGCGAAGCGGCCAAGGAAGTCGCGCCGCTTCATGGCGCCGCCTCCGCTGGGGTGGGAGCAACGGCCGGCGCGCGGCGGCGCAGCGGCCGGCGCAGGCCCGAGATCGCGTCGTCGACGAAGGTGAAGAGCACGGGGATCACGAGCAGGCTCAGGAAGGTGGAAGTGATGAGGCCGCCGATGACGACGATGGCCATGGGCGAACGGAAGCTCGGGTCTACCCCCAGGCCGATGGCGATGGGCACCATGCCGGCGGCCATGGCGATGGTGGTCATGACGATCGGGCGGGCGCGCTTACGGCAGGCGTCGATGACCGCCTCGAAACGTGCCAGGCCATGGTCGCGACGGGCGATGATCACGTAGTCCACGAGCAGGATCGAATTCTTCGTGGCAATGCCCATGAGCATGATGAGGCCGATCATGCTGGGCATCGAAAGCGCCGTGTGCGTGACGAAGAGCGCCAGGAACGCGCCCGGAACCGAGAGCACCAGCGCGCCCAGGATCGTGGCGGGCTGCACGAAATCCTTGAAGAGCAGCACCAGCACCGCGTAGATGCACAGCACCCCAGTGAGCATGGCCAGCCCGAAGCTGTCGAAGAGCTCGCCCATGGCCTCGGCGTCGCCGATCTCGGTGCGGATCACGCCCGGGGGCAGCTGCGACAGGCTCGGCAGCGCGAGCGCCGCCTCCTTCACCGCCCCGAGGGCCTGCTGGTTGAGCTCGATCTCGAAGTTGATGTTGCGCTGGCGGTTGTAGCGGTCGATCGAGGCCGGGCCCGAATCGATCGAGAGCGTGGCCACGTTGCCCAGCGGCACGGGGCCGTTGCGCCCAGGAACGGGCAGCCGGGCCAGCAGCGCGGGGTCGGTGCGCGCATTGGCGGGCAGCCGCACGACGATGGGCACCTGGCGCTGGCTCAGGTTGAGCTTGGCCAGGCCCTGGTCGTAGTCGCCCGCGGTGGCGATGCGCAAGGTGTCGGCGATGGCCTGGGCCGTGACGCCGAGGTCGGCCGCACGGGCGGCGTCGGGGCGCACCAGGAGTTCCGGGCGCAGCAGGCTCGAGCTCGAGGTGACCGCGCCGATTCCCGGCAGCGTGCGCAGCTCGCGCTCCACCACGGCCGCGTGCGCGGCCAGGGCTGCGCCATCCTCGCTGGCGAGCACGAGCACGTACTTCTCCGAGCTCTGGCCGAAGCCCACCTTCACGCGCGCACCGGGCACCGCCAGCAGCGCCTCGCGCAGCTGCGCCTCGATGGCCTGCTTGGTCAGGCCGGGGCGCTCGGTGCGGTGCGTCATGTTGAGCGTGAGCGTGGCCTTCGTCACCTCCGGCAGCGCCGCCCCGGGGGTGAAGGTGTCTGCCCCGGTGCTGCCCGCGCCCACCGCGGTGTAGACGAGCCTGACGTGCGGGTGCTGGCGCACGATCTCGCGCGCGCGCTCGGCCGCCTGAAGCGTCTGGGCGTAGGTGCTGCCCGGGGGCAGTGACACCGTCACCTGCGTCTGGCTCAGGTCGTCGGGCGGCAGGAAGCCCGTGGGCAGGTGGCGCAGCAGGCCGAAGGAACCGATGAAGAAGACCGCCGTGACGAGCAGCGTCACCAGGCGGTGGCGCAGGCACCAGGCGGCCCAGCCAGCGTAGCGTTCGAGCCAGCGCGGCTCGCGGTGGGCGCCGCGCGGCGGTCGCAGCAGGTAGGCGGCCATCATCGGCGTGAGCATGCGCGCCACCACGAGCGAGAAGAAGACGGCGATGGCCGCCGTCCAGCCGAACTGCACGAAGAACTTGCCCGGCACACCGGCCATGAAGGCCGTGGGCAGGAACACGGCAATGGGCGTGAAGGTGGTGGCGATCACGGCCAGGCCGATCTCGTCGGCCGCCTCCATCGCCGCCTGATAGGGTGTCTTGAAGGGTGTCTTGAAGGGTGTCTTGAAGGGTGTCTTGAAGGGCGTCTCGAGAACACGAGCCCCCACGCCCCCCACGGGGGGCGGTCCGTCCGGGGGCGGCCCGGCGGCAGGCATGCGCAGGTGCCGCATGATGTTCTCGATCTCGACGATGGCGTCATCCACCAGGATGCCCACGAC
>JBJTVI010000545.1:0-3565 GCA_046081145.1 Rubrivivax sp. | reverse complement strand
CGCGGGCGGCGGCGATGCGCTCGGCCATGGCGCGGTCCCACACCTGCTGGGCTTCGAGAAAGCGGCGGAAGGCCGGGTCGTCGCGGCGCGCCTTCTCGCCCGCGCCGTGCTGGGCAAAGCTCGCGAACAGGAATTCCACGTAGGCCGGAAGCGGCGGCGCCGGGCGCCCCACCTCGGCGCGCTGCTGCGGCGGCAGGGCGTCGTAGCCCCGCTCGCCCACGGCGCGGGAGAAGTCGCGGTCCACGTTCAGCGCCAACATGGGGATGCGGTGCATGCGCGCGAAGTGGAACAGCGGCAGGTACATCTGCGGGTCGTAGCCCCAGTTGCGCTGCCACTGCGTGAGCCGCAGCAGCTCGGCCTCGGAGAGCTCGCCGCGCACCCAGCGGTCGAGGGCTGGCTGCACCGCGCGCGGGAACATCTCGAAGGCCATCACCATTCGCGGCTGGCGCGCATGCAGCGCCGCCACGGTGTGCAACTGCCAGCGGTGGTGCTCGGGGATGTCGTGGCCCTCGCCCAGCAACACCACCGGGCGCGCGGCGAGGCGCGCCAGCAGCGAGCCGGCAGACTCCTCGCGGCCGCCCTGGGGCGTCATGGCCAGCCAGCGGGCCGGCGCCCCGCAGGCCTGGCCGGCGGCGGGCGCGGCCTCGGGCGCCGAGCGCAGGGCGGGTGGCAGCAGCAGCGTGACCGCGGCGGCGGCGGCGGCGAGAATCAGGGCACGGGTTCGCACAGCGGCGGCCTCGGAAGGTGCAGGGTGACTTCGCACAGACAGCCGCCGCCCTCTGCGGTTCGGCCTCGGTCAGTAAACCGAGCGCCCGCCGCTCACGTCGAACAACTGGCCGGTGGAGAAGGAGCACTCGTCCGAGCACAGCCAGGCGGCAAGGGCGGCGATCTCCTCCGGGCGCACGAAACGGCCCTTGGGCACCTGCTCCACCATCCACTTCACCTTCTCCGGCGTGAACTGGTTCAGGATGTCGGTATCCGCGGGCGAGGGCGTGACGGCGTTCACCAGCACCTCGGTGTCGGCGCACTCGCGGCCCAGCGCCTTGGTGAGCGCGATGAGCGCCGCCTTGGAGGCGCCGTAGGCGGAAAAATCCGGCGTGCCGTTCTTGCCGGCGATGGAAGCGATGTTCACGATCCGGCCCCAGTTGCGCTCCCGCATTCCCGGCACGAAGGCGCGGCAGCACAGGAAGCTGCCGGTCACGTTGACGTCCATCACCCGGCGGAAAGTGGCCACGTCGTAGTCCCACGTCTTGACGATGGGCCCGCCGATGCCGGCGTTGTTCACCAGGATGTCCACCGCGCCCAGCGCGGCCTCGGTGGCCTGCGCCGCGGCGGCCACGGCGGCCTCGTCGGTGATGTCCAGCGCCCGGGCCCACACCCGGCCCAGCGGCGCCAGCGCCGACTCGGCCTGCGCCAGCGCGCCGCTGTCCATGTCCCATAGCGACACGCGGGCACCGCTTTCCAGCAGGCGGCGGGCAATGGCCAGCCCGATGCCGCGCGCCGCGCCGGTGACCACGGCCGTGCGGCCGGACAGGTCGATAACGTTGTTTCGCATGATTGCTCCTCAGGGTCAGCGCGCAGTGTGCGCGCGGCGGCCGGCAGCGGCAATGGTCGGGCGTGGGGCTACTCGTGCTGAAGAGCCGAGTGCCAGCGGTGTCAGCGCTTCAGTCCGCTGGCATGACCTCGAGGACGCGGGCGGCGGTCTGCAGCCCGCGCAGCACCTTGACTGCCACCTCATCGGAGAACCCAGGCGGCAGTGCCCGCTGCACCTTGTCGATGACGGCTGGCGTGAGTTCAATGAGCTCCTGAATCAGCGGCTCCGCGGTCTCGCCGTAGCCGAAGCGCTTGGCGGTGCTGTTGAAGTGTCGCCTCTGGATGTGCTCGACTTCATGGTGGCGGTTCTTGCCCACCAGGGCCATGGCGAGCTTGAGCTCCCTCGGTGACCACTGGTTGTGCCCATCGCCCATGACGGGGTAAGCCGACATGACGTCGTACAGCGGTGTCAGCCGGTAGCGTCCACCGGGTAGCAGCTGGATGCTGAAGTTCTTCGCGTGGCCATCTGGCGCGCGCAGCATCCAGAAGAGCAGCTGCGAGGCCATCAGCGTGCGCAGGTCGCGCTCCGCGTCGACCGACTGCTGAAGCAGGTTGAACAGCACGCCAAGCCCTGGGCCGCCCTCGGCCTCGTACTTGACCAGCGGCGAGGTGCCGGTCGCCTGGCAGAAGTCCTCCTGCATCAGCCGAAGCAGCCGCTGGCCATCGCTGGAGACCACCCGGTCGAAGCGCTCGACCACCAGCACGCGCTGCTGGCCAAAGGACGCAATCTCCGCCTTGGGCACGGGCAGGCCGTAGGCCGCCAGCAGCTTCAGGCACAGCCACTCGTTGTCCACCGAGGTGCTGAAGTCGGCCTGCCGCCCGCCCACGAGACCCAGCGGCAGCTTGAAGATGTGCGTGGTCGGTGTGGCGGCTCGCGGCTTCATCCAGCGGCCGTTCCAGCGCAGGAAGGCGGCCTTCTCCTGGGCACCGGCCAGGGAGATGCGGAAGTCGTCGTCCGGGTCGCGAGCCGCCCCGAGTCGGCCTGGCGTCACGACCTCGAGCAGATGGCGCTCGATGGCCGCTTCGTCCACCTCGACGCCCTCAACCCGGTCGTGCCCCTCGGGGGCCGCGCCCTCGGGCAGGATCTGCAGCGCGCCCACGCAGTCACGGCCGATGGCAGAGAGCAGGTCGAAGACCTCGACCGAGCCAGTGCGGAAACGCTCTGCCACGCGCTTGCGAATGGCTAAGCTGTCCGGCAGCAGGTTGTCGAAGTAGTGTTCGACCGCTGGGCCTTTGAGCGGCTCACCCCCAAGACCAAAGGGTAGCCACAGCGACAAGGGGCGGCCCACGGCTGAGGCCCGCCACGCAGAGTCGTACTGCAGCTCCATCGCGCCGCGGGCGCTGACGGTCCAGCGCCCGACGTGGGTGCCGTTTGCCCACAGGGCCAGGGTCTGGGTCTTGGAGCGGCGGACCATCTCACCACTCCGGCGGCGTTGTGGTGACAGGCCCACGGGCCTGGGATGGGCCGGGTTCAGGCCTCATGGCCAGCCGCTGTGGCAGGCTCAGCTCCAGCCCGACCACCGCGCACCAAGTCAGTAGTTGCTTGACGCTGAGCTCATCCGCGTGGCCCTCCAAGTGCGAGACGCGGTTCTGGCTCAAACCCAGCCTCGCACCCACCTCGGCCTGTGTCAGGCCCCGCTGCTTGCGCGCGGCGCGCAGCAGCTGGCCGAGCTGGGTGGCGGTCAGCAGGGGCTGGGCGGCGGCGCTTGGGATGGAGTATGGGGAGGCCATCGTGCATCTGTCTTTCAGATAAATAGAATATATCCGTTTAACAGATAAAACGCAAGTAGCTGTATTTCAGATGCCAGCTACGGCCCGTGACAACTTCCTCCAACGCCGAGGCATCCGGGTGGGCAAGGCGCGGGTGCGCAAGCTGATGCGGGCCGACTCCGCTGCGATGCTCGCGCCGGGGTCGCGCCGCCGAACTCACTACGTTCGCTGCGCTTGGACAACGGCGGCCGGGGCAGGCAGG
>JBJTVI010000544.1:0-6617 GCA_046081145.1 Rubrivivax sp. | reverse complement strand
GACCCCTCACCCGCTGACCTGCGCAAAGGCAACGGGCTTGTCCAGTCGCTCCACGACCACGAAGTCCGTGAGCGGCACCAGCGCCTCGGTGCAGGCCGCGCTGCCCGTGGGCAGGGTGACCGCGTACTGCACCTGAACCTGGTCGGCCTGCTCCACCACGCGGCGGATCGACAGCCCGTGGCAACCGTTGGGACCGGTGCCCTGTGTCAGCCCCAGCACCATCTGACGCGAAAAGTCGACCACGGGGCGCTCAGCCGCGGGCGTCGTGCGGGGTTCGTGCGCCTGCCAGGCTGCCCGCCACTCGGTATCGCTGCGCAGGGCATAGGTCTGGCGCAAACCGGTCGTGGCCCAGGACGTGCTCACGCGCGCCATCGCCAGCTCACGCGGCTGGAAGGGCTCGCCGCCGCCGCAGGCGCACAGCCCGGCAGTGGCTGCCAGGGCCAGGAGGGCCCACGGGCGTCGAAACCACCGCGCGTCGATGCGGCCTTCGGCCATGTGGGGGGCTCCGCTGTTGGACACGGGCTTCAGCCCCCGCCCGTGCCGCGCAGGTGAACGGCCGCAGCGACCACGAGCAGCGCGAGCGCCACGATATCGGCCTTCACCACGGTGGAGAGCGCCGCGTTGTATGAGCCCACCATCCCCGCCAGCACCAGGAACGACACCACGCTCACGCCTGCCGCCACCAGGGCGAGCCCGTGCAGCGGCCGATGGAAGGCCGCATACGCCAGGAAGGCCGCCAGCAGCCCGAAGAGCACGGCGCGGTGACGCATGAGGATCTCGAGATTCGGATCCTGCACCGGGATCCCGTACAGACTCGCCAGCTTGGCCGCCCCGAGCACGCCGGCCAGTGGCAGCACGTGGATCAGGGCCACGATGAGCAAGACAGCGGGGACGATGTGTCGCATGGTCGTCAAGCTGGTCGAGAGCGAGGTCAAGCCGGGTCGGGTCGCGAGGGTAGCACCAGCGTCTCCGACAAGCCCGCCACCCGCACCGGATCGCCCACGAGCCGCTGGTCGTGCACGTAGTCGTCGTGCGCGTGGACGCGCCAGTGCTGGCGGCCGAAGGCGGCCTGCAGGGCCAGCACGATGTCCAGGAAGCTGTGCCCCTCCTGCGCGTTGCCGTCCAGGTGCACCACCCCGGCCGCGGGCTCGTGCAACAGCCGCGCGAGCGCGCGCGCCGTGTCCGCCATGAAGGAGCAGGCGGGCTTCCAGCGCCGGCTCGCGGCCACGCGGCCTTGCGAGGCCTGCCACTCGTCGAGCGCCATCAGCATGTTGTTGCCGGGCTGCGCGGGGTCGATCTGCCAGCCGATGCGCACCACGCTGGCACCGGGATGGGCCGCGTGCACCGCGTCCTCGCAGGCGATCTTGTAGCGGCCGTAGTCGTCCTGCGCCGTGCGCGTGTCGCCGGGCGAATGCGGCCCGTCGGGCTCGTGGTGGAACACCATCGCGCTGCTGGTGTAGACGAAGGGCAGCTCGCGCCCCGCCGCGTACCCGGCGAGCTGGCCCGCCCATTGCGCGCTGCCCATGCCCAGGTGGGCGATGGCGTCGGGCCGCATGGCCTGCAGCCACGCCTGCGAGGCGGCTGCGTCATCGGGCGGCACCGCGTGGCGGCTCCATGCCAGCACCTCCACGCCCTGGCTGGCGGCCTCGCGGGCGAGCACTGGCGCCAGCGTGCCGTTCAGGCCGGTGATGAGCCACTTCACGTGCCTGCCTCCCGCGCGCGTCAACGCTTTCCGCCGCCGGGTCACGCGAGCGCCAGCCGCTTCTCCATGAACACGTTGAACTCGCTCGCCTCGTAGTCGCCAAAGGCTCCGCACCACGCAAAGCCGTTGCGCAGGTACAGGGCGTGGGCTGCGGCGAAGGCCTCGCCCGTTCCCGTCTCGAGCAGCAGGCGCGAGTAGCCCCGTGCGGTGGCCGTGAGGACGATCTCGTCGAGCACGGCCTGCCCCACGCCCTGGCGCAGGAAGGCCCCGCGCGTGCGCATCGACTTCACCTCGCCCGCCGCGTGGCCCAGCGCCTTGAGCGCCCCGCAGCCGCACAGCTCGTTGTCGCGCCAGGCCGACCAGAAGGTCACGTCCGGGCGCTTCAGGCCCTCGAGCGCCAGCGCAAAGGAGTGCCCGGGCGGCGAGTTGGCGAGCATGCCGCCCACGTGCTCGTGGACGAGTGCGGCCACCTCCTCGCTGGAGAGGTCGTCGATGCGGACGTCGATGGGGTGGGGCGGGGTCATCGGTGATTTCCAGGACCAGATAAGAGCATACGACGTCAGGCCGCAGGCGCCCGCCCTGCCGGCCGGTCGCGCTCCACGCGGCGAAGGTAATCCTCCACCGTGTGGCCGTCCAGCGGCTTGACCATCACGCGCAGACGGTTGGTGAGCCGGCCCATCTCCACACCCTCGCGCAGCCGCACCTGCTGGTAGCCCTGGCGTACCCAGAAGCGCTCGGCCCGCACGCGCCCCTGTACCACGCCCAGCCGCATCCAGCGCGCCCCGTGGTGCTCGGCCCAGGCCTGCAGCGCGGCGTGCAGCTGAGCGGCCTGGCCCGAGCCGTGGCGCTCGGTGGCCACGATGAACAGGCCGATGTGCCATACCCCGGCGGCGAGCAGGTCCGACACCACGCTGGCCATGGCCATCAGCTCGCCGTCTTCCTGCACGAACCCGAGCAGGAAAAGCTCGGTGTAGGGGAAGTCCGCGGGGGGCAGGTCGCGAATCTCGAGGAGGGCGGCGTCGGGCGCCGGCGGCTCGCCCAGTGCCTCCTCGAAGTAGGCCGGGTTGGCCTCGAAGAAACGCTGCAAGGTCCCCTCCCAGGGCTCGTCCAGGTGCACCACGCGCACGCCGGGCAGCGGCGAGGTGGGCAACACTGGGCTTGGCGAGGGCTCGGCGGGCGGGCTCAGGTCCATGTGCGTTCCACGTCCTGCGCATAGAAGCGGATCGCTTCGCGGTAGGCAGCCACGTGTGCGTCGGCCGATGTATCGGCCACCACCGTGAGCAGCATCTCCACCGCCTCGCGCGAGCGGCCCAGGTTGTGCAGCGTCATGGCCAGGAAGGTGCGCAGCTCGGCGGCATCGGCAAAGCGCGCCAGGCCCGCGCGCAGCGTCGCCTCGGACTGCTCGTAGCGCCCGAGGGTGCGCAAGGTGCTGCCCAGGCCCAGGTAGGCGCCACGCAGGTGCTCATCGGGCAGGCCCAGGGCGAGTGCCGTCTCGTAGAACGGCACCGCCTGCGCCTCCAGTCCGAGCCGGTCGTGCGCGCAGGCGGCTTCGTACTGGAGCTCGGCGTGGCCAGGATGCTCGGCCACGAGGGCCAGGGCGAGCTGCCGCGCACCCTCGAGGTCGCCCGAGCGCCCGGCTTCGCGCACGCGCCGGGCCGGCTCCATCGGGGCTACTCCGGAGTCTTGCACACCGCCTCCAGCCGGTGGCCCTCGGGGTCGATGCCGAAGGCCGCGTAGTAGTGCGGCTCGTACTCGGGCCGCAGCCCCGGCGCCCCGTTGTCGCGCCCCCCGGCGGCCAGCGCCGCGGCGTGGAAGGCCTGCACTGCCTGCCGGCTCGGTGCGGCCAGCGCCACGTGAAAGCCCGGGATCTCGGGTACGGCTTGTGTCACCTGCTTGATGCAGAGCTTGTCACCCGAGCCGGGCGGTCCGTAGCCCACGGCCTGGCCCTGCTCGCCGGGGCGCAGGTCGCTCCACACCCGCACGTAGCCCAGCGGCGCGAGCACGGCATCAAAGAAGCCGGCGGCGCGCTCGATGTCGCGCGCGCCCAGGGAGGGGTGGTGGAGAACGGGCGAAGTGGGCAGGGCATCCCGGGGCGAACGGGCGCGCCAATCGTCTCATGTGCGCGTCACGCGTTCACTGGCGCGAACTCGGAGAAGAGCTGCCTGGCCTCGGCCACCTCGCCGATGGGCACGTAGTCGCAGGCAGCGGCGAATGCCTCCCACAGTTCGCGCACCGCGGGGTTGGTGTGCGCGCGATCGATGGCCTCTGCCGAAGCCCACTCGAAGACCTCGACGAGCGTGCCGTCTGCGGCCTGCATGACGATGCGGGGCCGCTCGGTGACGAGGCCCTGCTCGGCCAGCACGGCGTGGTGCCGTTGGACGACCCGAAGGAGATCGTGTGCCCTTTCGGGCTTGGGTCGAAAGGCTGCGATCACGATGCGCGACATTCGGGCTCCCCTTGCTCGGCCTAGAACCACATGTCCTTGACGCACCGGCCATCGTCGGGCCGGCTGCTCCAGGTGTCCAGGCCGTCGAAGTGGCGGATGGGGACGTCGGCGATCGGCCCGGGCTCGCTCAGGCGCAGGTTGACGGCCACGCGGCGGCGGCCCTGTTCATCGAGCTTCAGGCCCCGCCAGTGGCTCACGTTGCCGCAGGTGGGACAGAAGTCGAAGCTCAGGGCCTCTGAGCGGATGAAGGGCTTCGTCTGCCCAGACAGGGCGATGTCCTCGCCCTCCCACCCGTAGGCCCACAGTGTTCCGTAGCGCCTGCAGGCGGTGCAGCTGCAGGCCGTGGCTGAGGGCGGAACACTCCGAAGCGTCCAGCGCACGGCGCCGCACAGGCAGCTTCCTTCGATCATGGCTGGTCTCCGAGGCGGCAGAAGGTCGACATCATGCCGCAGGGCCTGTGCCCGCCTGTCGCACCATCACGAGTTCGTCGGGTTCGTCTCGGTGCTGCGACTGCTGCGCGGCACTTCCGATCTCGAAGCCCAGGCTGCGCAGCAGCGCCTCGGAGCGGAAGTTGGCCGCCTTCAGCACCGCCACGAAGCTGCGCACACCGTGCTGCGCGCGCAGCTCTTCCAGCATCGCGCGCACCGCACTCGAGCCGATGCCCTGGCGCCAGTGCGAGCTGCCCAACTCATAGGCCACGTAGGCCAGTGAAGCCGGCAGCACCGTGGCCTGCACGTATCCCGCCATTTCGCCGCCGGGCAGCCGCACGGCCCAGTTGAGCCACTGCTCGGACCCATCCCCGGGCCCGCGCGCCTCCAGGCGCCGATAGCGCTCGGCCAGCCACTGCGACGAAGGCGGGGGAGCGTTCTCGAACTCGTAGATGGCCGGATCCGAGAGCACCCCGAACATCTCGGCCGCATGCGCCTCGAGCAGGGGCTCCAGGGTGCAGCGCGTGGCCCGCAGGAGTCTCATGCCCGTTCAGCTTCCCGCACGGCAAGGCTCGGTGTCGACAATTGCGGAACGCGGATCAGGCCGATCCCGCCGCCAGCGCGCGCATCTCGGCATATCCGTAGATCCCGCTGCCAGCGGGCGTGCGGCAAGCCAGCGCGACCATCGCCCGCGCGATGTCGGTGGCCCGAATCGGGCGGTACCGTGCCGGCAGCAGCGGCGAGAGCAGCGACATCGCCTGGGCAAGCGGCCCGGGCGTGTGGCGCGAGCCGATGATGACCGAGGGCCGCAGGATGCTCACCACCTGTGGCCCCAGGCGCCGCACGGCCTCTTCGGCCTCACCTTTGACGCGCGCGTAGCGCGGCATCCCCGCCGCCCCCGAGCCCGAGGTGCTTGCCTGGGGATCGGCTCCGATGGCCGACATGAAGACGAGGTGGCGCATCGGGGTGCTGCGGGCGAGCCCTCGGGCAAAGGCCGCATTGAGCTCGACATCCACGGCGCGGTGTTCGGCCAGCGAGAGCCGCGCCGTTCCTGCACCGACCCCCAGCACGCTGAAACCCACGGCGCCCGGCTCGCGCCCGGCCAGTGCGTCCACGACGGCCTGCTCCAACTGCGCGGGCTGCATGTCCGGTACCAGGCGCTCCACCAAGCGGGGCCCGGCCGCCGCCGCAAGCTCCGTCGGCCGCCGGACCAGCACGATCAACTCCGAGAACGAGGGGCAGCGCAGGAGCTCATCAAGTAACGCCTGGCCCACCGAGCCCGAGGCGCCCAGGACGATGGCTGCGTGGCGTGTCCATGGTTGTGGAGCAGGGTGGTTGTGCGCCAAGGGGTTGTCGGAGTCCATGTGAGCGGCTGGCGATGCCTCGCCTCACCGCACGGGGAGGGCCGACTGCGGCAGCCCGAACACGCGGTCGAAGGCCCAGTTGAAGCCGATGGCGTAGAAGAAGAAGAACACGAGCAGCCCCACGTTGGCCAGGAAGGCACTCAGGAAGGAGGTGTCGAGCCACCACGCCATCACGGGCACGAGCAGCAGCGTCAGGCCGCCTTCGAACCCGGCACCGTGGGCCACCCGTCTGGCCACGCTTCGGCCCTTGGTGGCCTGGCGCGACTCCCAGCGCTCGAAGAGTGCGTTGTACACGTAGTTGAAGCACAGCGCGATGCCCGAAAGCAGCACGGCCAGCGCCAGCGCCGAGGCGGGCGGCTTGCCGAAGACGAAGGCGAGCACGGGCCCGACGAATGCCACCGCGAACACCTCGTAGAGCACGGCCTGCAGCACCCGACGGGTCGTGGGTGTCATGTGC
Source organism: Rubrivivax sp. (assembly GCA_046081145.1). Taxonomy (GTDB): domain Bacteria; phylum Pseudomonadota; class Gammaproteobacteria; order Burkholderiales; family Burkholderiaceae_C; genus Rubrivivax. Next base: position 220 of record JBJTVI010000544.1, on the reverse strand, counting down.
GCCGCTCCGGCGCGACGAGCCCGAGGGCCTGGCGGTAGAAGCTGCCGTTGGCCTCGCCCAGCGCGTCGAGCAGGGCGCGGGGTTCGTGCCCGATGCCAGGCAGTTCCAGGTAGGTGTGCACGATGCCGAGCTCGACCATCCGCTCGCGAAACTGCCGGTTGAGTTCGCGCGTGTCGTCGAGCGTGCCTATTGCATGGCGCACCACTGCGCGGTGCTCGCG
>JBJTVI010000543.1:0-3772 GCA_046081145.1 Rubrivivax sp. | reverse complement strand
CACTCCTGACCCATCACCGAGGACCTCGTCGAGCGTGTGCCAAAGGTGCAGCCGCACCTTGCCGGCCTGCACCTTGGCCATCACCTTGTCCACCATGATGGCCTCGGCGCGGAACTTGTCGCGCCGGTGGATGAGGTGCACCTGCGAGGCGATGTTGGAGAGGTACAGCGCCTCTTCGACCGCCGTGTTGCCCCCGCCCACCACGCACACCGGCTGGTTGCGGTAGAAGAAGCCGTCGCAGGTGGCGCAGCCGCTTACCCCGCGGCCCATGAAGGCCTGCTCGCTGGGCAGCCCCAGGTACTTGGCGCTCGCGCCGGTGGCCAGGATGAGCGCGTCGCAGGTGTAGGTGCCCGAGTCGCCCGTGAGGGTGAAGGGGCGGCGCGAGAAGTCCACCGTGTGGATGTGGTCGAAGACGATCTCGGTATGGAAGCGCTCGGCATGCTGCTGGAAGCGCTGCATCAGGTCCGGGCCCATCACGCCCTGGGCATCGGCGGGCCAGTTGTCGACCTCGGTGGTGGTCATGAGCTGCCCGCCCTGGGCCAGCCCCGTGATGAGGACGGGCTGGAGGTTGGCGCGGGCGGCGTAGACGGCGGCGGTGTAGCCGGCCGGGCCGGAGCCGAGGATGAGCAGGCGGGAGTGCCGGGGCGAGGCGGACATGTTCGGGGGTGCTTTCTGCAGTGGATGGAGCGCGGCCGCGCCCGGCGAGGAGCCCCGGGCGCACGGCTCGGCGGCGCAAGAAAGGATTTTAGTTTCCGTGAAATGGTGCCGAAAACCTATCCATGGCGGTGCCGCCCGGGCCCCGGGCGTCGCACTTTCTTGGAGGTTTGACATGTCGATGATCTCGAATCTGGACCTGATCCGGCGCGTGCCGGTTTTCTCCACGATCACGCAGGAGCAGGCGCAGCTCATCGCCAACAGTGTCGTCAAGCGCCGCTTTCGGCGCGGCGAGATCATGGTGGAGCAGGGGCACCTCAGCCCGGCGCTGTACATCCTGCTCAATGGCCGGGCACGGGTGCTGGCCGCCGATCACCGCGGGCGCGAGGTGATCCTGGCCGTCCTCGAGCCGGGCGACCACGTCGGCGAGATGAGCCTCATCGACAACGAGCCGGCCTCGGCGACGGTGCGCTCCGAGCTGCCCACCGACACCCTGATGCTCTCGCGGGCCGACTTCTCCCGCTGCCTGCCCGAGACGTCGAGCCTGTCGTTCGCGATCATGCGCGGCCTGGTGCGCCGCCTGCGCGCAGCCGACCGCCAGATCGAGTCGCTGGCGCTGCTGGACGTGTAAGGGCGCGTGGCACGCACGCTGGTGGAGATGTCCGATGTCGACCCGGCCGGGCGCATCATTCCGCACAAGGTCAGCCGTCAGGACATGGCCAAGGTGGTGGGCGCCTCCCGCGAGATGGTCAGCCGGGTCATGAAGGACCTGGAGGGCCGCGGCGCCATCCAGACGCTGCCCGACGGGCGGGTGGTGCTGCGCGAGTCGCTGCTGCAGGCCTGAGCCGGCCTGAGCCGGCCTGAGCCGGCCTGGGGCAGCCGCCGCGCGCGGCGGTCATGCGCCACAATCGGCGCCATGACCTTTCCCCTCGGCTCGCTCGGCGCGGCGGGTGCCCGCCCGCCCTCGGGCGCGGGCTCGCGCACGGTGGCGCGCGGGCGGCTGGGCTTGCTACTGTTGGCGGCCGCGGCGGCCTGGCTGCTGCTCGTGCTGGCGCTGCTCACGCACAGCGCCGCCGACCCCGCCTTCAGCACTTCCGGCAGCGGCGCCGCGGTACGCAACCGCGCCGGTGCCCTGGGCGCCTGGGCTGCCGACCTGCTGCTATTCCTCTTCGGCTTTTCCGCCTGGTGGCTGGTGCTGGCCGCGGCCAGCCGCTGGCTGGCTGCGCTGGCCGGGCTGCTGCGCGGCGAGCCCGCCCGGGCCGCCGGCGCGGGTGTCGCCTTGCCGGGGGCCGAGGCCCCGCAGGGCAGGTGGGTGCAGGAGGGGTGGTTCGTGCTGGGCCTGGTGCTGCTGCTGTGCGCCAGCGCGGCGCTCGAGTGGACGCGCCTGTACCGGCTCGAGCCCCACCTGCCGGGTGCGGCCGGCGGGGTGCTGGGCCACGCGCTCGGCCCGCTTTCGATGCGCGCCCTGGGCTTTGCCGGCTCCGGCGTGGTGTGGGTGGCGGCGCTGGTGCCGGGCTCTCGCTGACCTTCCGCTTTTCCTGGCTCACCGTGGCCGAGCGCCTGGGGGCATGGGTGGACGCGCTGCGCGAGCGCCGTGCCAGCCGCCGTGAGCAGGCCGAAGATGCCCGTGTGGGCGAACAGGCGCAGCGCGAGCGCGAGCTCGACCTGCAGGAACTGCGCCAGGCGCAGGCCGCGCGCGAGGCGCCGCCCCTGGTGATCGAGCCCGTGGTGCTGGAGGTCCCGCGCTCCGAGCGCGTGGCCAAGGAGCGGCAAAAGCCCCTGTTTGCCGAGCTCGCCGACACCCGGCTGCCGCAGGTGGACCTGCTCGATGCCGCCTCCTCGCGCCAGGAGACCGTGCCCGCCGAATCGCTGGAGATGACCTCGCGCCTGATTGAGAAGAAGCTCGGCGACTTCGGTGTGGCGGTGCGCGTGGTGGCTGCCTCGCCCGGGCCGGTGATCACGCGCTACGAGATCGAGCCCGACACGGGGGTCAAGGGCTCGCAGATCGTGGGCCTGGCCAAGGACCTCGCGCGCTCGCTGAGCCTGGTGAGCATCCGCGTGGTGGAGACGATCCCGGGCAAGACGACGATGGCGCTGGAGTTGCCCAACGCACGCCGCCAGGCCATCCGCCTGGCCGAGATCCTGGGCTCGCAGCCCTACAACGACGCCGCCTCGCTGCTCACCATCGGCATGGGCAAGGACATCGTGGGCGCCCCGGTGGTGGCTGACCTCGGCAAGATGCCCCACTGCCTGGTGGCCGGCACCACCGGCTCGGGCAAGAGCGTGGGCATCAACGCGATGATCCTGAGCCTGCTCTACAAGGCCGAGGCGCGGGACGTGCGGCTCATCCTCATCGACCCCAAGATGCTCGAGATGAGCGTCTACGAGGGCATCCCGCACCTGCTGTGTCCGGTCGTGACGGACATGAAGCAGGCCGCGCACGCGCTCAACTGGTGCGTGGGCGAGATGGAGCGGCGCTACAAGCTCATGAGCAAGCTCGGCGTGCGCCAGCTCTCGGGCTACAACCGCAAGATCGAGGAGGCGGCCGAGCGCGAGGAGAAGATCCCCAACCCCTTCAGCCTGACACCCGAAGAGCCCGAGCCGCTGGAGCGGCTGCCGCACATCGTCGTCGTCATCGACGAGCTGGCCGACCTGATGATGGTGGTGGGCAAGAAGATCGAGGAGCTCATCGCCCGCCTGGCGCAGAAGGCACGCGCAGCGGGCATCCACCTGGTGCTCGCCACGCAGCGCCCGAGCGTGGACGTGATCACGGGGCTCATCAAGGCCAACATCCCCACGCGGCTGAGCTTCCAGGTCTCGAGCAAGATCGACAGCCGCACCATCCTCGACCAGATGGGTGCGGAGGCGCTGCTCGGCCAGGGCGACATGCTCTACCTGCCGCCCGGCGGCGGCGTGCCGGTGCGGGTGCATGGCGCCTTCGTCTCCGACGACGAGGTGCACCGCGTGGTGGAGTACCTCAAGAGCCATGGCGAGCCCAACTACGTCGAGGGCATCCTCGAGGGCGGCACGCTCGAGGGTGAGGGCGAGGCCGGCGGCGAGGGCGGGGGTGCCGGCAGCGGCGAGAACGACCCGATGTACGACCAGGCGGTGGCCGTGG
>JBJTVI010000542.1:0-11204 GCA_046081145.1 Rubrivivax sp. | reverse complement strand
CCGGCTCCCTACGACGCCAGGCAGATGCGTTGAGGCGAGGCGATGCCGCCGGCCCACCGGCAGCCCCCGTGCACCGGGCGGGCCCACAATGCGCCATGCCGGATCGCTCCCTACCGCCTGCCGGCCCGGTGCGCGTCGACGTCGACCGCAGCTGGGCGCTGCACGACGTGGACGCCGCGCGGACCCTGGAGAAGCGCGCCCGTGCCGTGCTTGCGCCGGGAACGCTCATGCACCGGGCCGGCCGTTCGGTGGCGCGCCTGGCGCGCGCGCTCGCCCCGCACGCGCGGAACGCCTGGGTGGCGGCCGGTCCGGGCGGCAATGGTGGCGACGGCCTGCACGCAGCCGCTGAACTGCGCGCGGCCGGGCTGGAGGTTCGCGTCACCTGGCTGGCCAGTGCCGGCATGCAGCCTGCCGAGTCCGCCCAGGCACTGCAGCGCGCACGCGAAGCAGGTTGCCGGATCGGCCCCGAGTTGGCGCACGGGGGCGCGGATCTCGCCATCGACGCCCTGCTCGGGCTGGGTGCGAGCCGCCCCCCGGGCGAGGCGATGCGGGCCGCCCTGCAGACCTTCAACGGATCCACGGGCCTGCGGCTGTGCGTGGATCTGCCTTCGGGCCTGCGGGCGGACACGGGCGAACGGCTTGGCGCGGAGACAGCTCGTGGCCACGCGACGCTTTCGCTGCTCACGCTCAAGCCCGCACTCTTCACGGGGGCCGGCCGCGAGCAGGCCGGGCAGGTCTGGTTCGATGACCTGGGGGTGCGGCCCGACCTGGACACGCCACCCATCGCCTGGCTCGCCTCGGCAAGAGATGTGGCCCAGGCCCTCGGGCGCCGCGGTCACGACAGCCACAAGGGACGCTACGGCGACGTGCTGATCGTCGGCGGCGCCCCGGGCATGGTGGGTGCCGCCCGCCTGGCGGCAATCGGCGCATGCGCCGCCGGGCCCGGGCGCGTGTTCCTGAGCCTGCTCGACGACCGCCAGCCGCTGCTCGACCCGGTTCACCCGGAGTGGCTGTGGACACCGCAGGCATGGCTGCAGGGCCGTCACGCCCTGGAAGCGGGCACGGTGGTATGCGGCTGCGGAGGGGGGCTGGAGTTGGGCCCCGTTCTGCAAGGGCTGCTGGCGCGGGCAGGCCGCCTCGTGCTCGACGCAGACGCCCTGAACGCGGTGGCCCGCGACGAAACCCTGCGGCGCCAGTTGGTGGCGCGGCGGATGCGCGGGCTGCCTACCGTGATCACGCCGCATCCGCTCGAGGCGGCACGCCTGCTGGGCTGCGACACCGCCCGGGTGCAGGCGGACCGGCTGCGCGCGGCACAGGCACTGGCCCGCGATCTCGGCTCGGTGGTGCTGTTGAAGGGCTCGGGCAGCGTGATCGCCGGCGAGGGTCAGCCCACGATGGTCAATCCCACGGGGAGCGCGTCTCTGGCGGTCGGGGGCACGGGCGACGTGCTGGCCGGTTGGATCGGCGGGCTGTGGGCGGCCTCGGCGGGAGTCGACGCCGGCGACGCGAATGCGCTGGCGCGGCGCTGCGCCCTCGCAGCAGCCTGGCTGCACGGGCGTGCAGGCGAGCGCCCGCACGCCTCGCCCGTCCAGGCCTCGACGCTGGGCCCCGCGATGGCCGCACTTGCCGAGCGACTGCGCGACGAAACGGACGGATCCGAACTCAGCGACGGGAGCGCTTGCGGGGCGTAGCCCGCTTCGCCGGCGCGGCAGCCCGCTTGCCCTTCTCACCAGCGGGGCGCGCCGCACGCTTGCGCGCCGACTTGGCCGCGCGATCGGCCTGGCCCAGGCTCTCGAGCTCGGCCTGGGCGCTGGCTGGCGCGGCCACGGCCGGGGTGGCCGGGGCGCCGCGGCCCGAGCGCACGCGCGACAGGAGCCGTTCGGGCCCATCGGGCTGCACCATGCGAAAGTCGATCTTGCGCGCATCCAGGTCAACGCGGCTCACCTGCACCTGCACACGCGACCCCACGCCGTAGCGCATCCCGCTGCGCTCTCCGCGCAGTTCCTGGCGCACATCGTCGAAGCGCCAGTACTCGCCGCCGAGTTCGGTGATGTGCACCAATCCTTCCACGTGCAGGGTGTCCAGGCCCACGAAGAGGCCGAAGGCGGCCACGGCGCTCACCGTGCCGGCGTATTCCTCACCGAGGCGGTCGCGCATGTAGCGGCACTTCAGCCAGGCCTCCACGTCGCGCGAGGCCTCGTCGGCCCGGCGCTCGCAGCCGCTGGTGTGTGCGCCGGCCGCCTCCCAGACGGCCAGGCTCTCGAGTGCCGCACCCTGCCCGGACAGGCGGGGCCGCTTGCGCGCCGCCCCGCCGCGCAGGGACTGCGGCGCCTGCACATCCGGCAGCGACAGTGCGTACGGCTTGTCCGCCAGGATCGCCTTGATGACCCGGTGCACGAGCAGGTCGGGGTAGCGCCGGATCGGGCTCGTGAAGTGCGTGTACGCCGGGTAGGCCAGGCCGAAGTGCCCGATGTTCACCGGCGTGTAGATGGCCTGCTGCATCGAGCGCAGAAGCATCTGGTGGATCTGGGCCGCGTCGGGGCGATCCTGCGTCGCCGCAGCGATTGCCTGGAAGTCGCGCGGCGTCGGCTCCTCGCCGAGTTGAAGGCCCAGGCCGAGCGCCCGCAGGTAGTCCTGCAGGGCCAGACGCTTTTCAGGCGTGGGCCCCTCGTGCACGCGGTACAGCGCCGGATGACGGGCCTGGCTGATGAAGTCCGCCGCGCACTCGTTGGCTGCGAGCATGGCTTCCTCGATGAGCCGATGAGCATCGGTGCGCACCCGCGGGACGATGCGCTCGATCCGGCCGAACTCGTCGCACACGATCTGAGTCTCGGTGGTTTCGAAGTCAACCGCCCCGCGGCCCTCGCGCCGCCTGAGCAGGGCCCGGTAGACCTCGTGCAGGTGCACCAGGCGCTCCACGAGGCCGGCGTGCTGCTGCGCCTGCGGGCCGCGGGTGTTGGCCAGGGTGGCCGCGACCTCGGTGTAGGTCAGCCGCGCGTGCGAGCGCATCACCGCCTGGAAGAACTGGTAAGCCGTCACTTCGCCGGCCTCGTCCACGAGCATGTCGCAGGCCAGGCATAGGCGGTCCACATCGGGATTGAGCGAGCACAGCCCGTTGGAGAGCTTCTCCGGCAGCATCGGAATGACGCGACGCGGAAAGTAGACCGATGTGGCGCGCGCGTAGGCGTCGGCGTCCAGCGGTTCGCCCGGCCGGACGTAGTGGCTGACGTCGGCGATGGCCACCACCAGGCGCCAGCCTCGGCGCGCCTGCCTCCCGCGCCCCTCCACATGAGGCTCGCAGTAGACGGCATCGTCGAAGTCGCGCGCGTCCTCTCCGTCGATGGTCACCAGCGGCACGTCGCGCAGATCCACCCGGCCGCGACGATCGGTCACGCGCACGGTGTCGGGCAAGGCACGCGCCTGGGTCAGCGTGGCCTCCGAGAATGCATGGGGGACGCCGAACTTGCGCACCGCGATGTCGATCTCGATGCCTGGATCGTCGACCTCACCGAGGACCTCGACGACACGACCGAGCGGCTGCGAGTGCAGCGAGGGGGCCTCGGTGAGCTCCACCACCACCACCTGCCCGGCCTGGGCACTGCCGGTGCCCCCACGCGGCACGAGGATGTCCTGGCCATAGCGTCGATCCTCCGGCGCCACGATCCAGGCGCCTGACTCCAGCAGCAGCCGGCCGATGATGGGGCGCTTCGGTCGTTCCAGGATGTCCAGCACCCTTCCCTCGGGCCGGCCCTTGCGATCGTGGCGGATCACGCGCACGCGCACGCGGTCGCCGTGCAGCACGCTGCGCATCTCGGCGGGCGCCAGGAAGATCAGCGCTTCGTCGTCGTCGCGCCGCAGGAATCCATGGCCGTCGCGGTGGCCCTCGACTCGACCGGTGAATTCGCCCATCAGGGTCGGGGCGGCAGCGGGGGCGTTGGAGGAATCAGGCACGGGGTAGGGGAGCGCGGAGTGGTTGGTGTTAGACTTCGAGGCTCCTGAAAGCCCAGGTGGCGGAATTGGTAGACGCACTAGTTTCAGGTACTAGCGGGTAACTCCGTGGAGGTTCGAGTCCTCTCCTGGGCACCAAGGATCCCCTGACGGGGCTGAGCGCGGTCCAGGCCGCGCAGGCGACGAGGGCCGGCTCTGCCGGCCCTTTGCATGTCCGGGCTCATCACGCCTCAGACGGCGAACTTGCGGGCCAGGCCCTCCGGGCGCAGGTTGTCGTACTCCTCGAAGGGCTGGTGGATCCACGGGCTCGTGGGGAGCATCTCCACGTAGTAGTCAGGCGTGTAGGTGGAGACGCCCTTGGTCCAGATCACGGCCGAGCGCAGCTCGCGGATGGCGGGCATTCCGCGCAGCCTGTCCACCACCGCCCGCAGCGTGACGCCCGAGTCGGCCAGGTCGTCCACCAGCAGCACGCGGCCGGCCAGCTCCCCTTTGGGCAGCGTGATGTACTTGGCCAGGTCGAGCCGGCCCTGGATCGTGCCCGCTTCGGCCCGGTAGGAGCTGGTCGACATGATCGCCAGCGGACGGTCGAACACGCGCGAGAGCACGTCACCCGGCCGCATGCCGCCTCTGGCCAGGCACAGGATCTGGTCGAACTCCCACCCCGAGGCGGCCACCTTGAGCGCCAGGCGCTCGATGAGCAGGTGGTACTCGTCCCAGGAGACGTAGAGGTGCTTGCCGTCGTCGGTGAGCATGGGGGTCCTTTCAGGTCTGGAAGGGGTGGCGCAGCACGATGGTGTGCTCGCGGTCGGGGCCGGTGGAGACCATGTCGATGGGCACGCCTATCCCGGCCTGCAAGCACTCGAGGTAGCGCCGCGCGTTGGCGGGCAGCTGCTCCCAGCGCGTGTGCCCGGCCGTGCTTTCGCGCCAGCCCTCGAAGCGCTCGTAGACCGGGCGACAGGCGGCAATCTCGTCGGCATCCAGCGGCAGGATGTCCAGGCGCCGGCCCTCGAGCTCGTAGCCGGTGCACACGAGGATCTCGGGCAGGCCGTCGAGCACGTCGAGCTTGGTGATGCACAGGCCGGAGATGCCGTTGATGATCATCGATCGCTTCAGCGCAGCCGCGTCGAGCCACCCGCAGCGCCGGGCGCGCCCCGTGACCGTCCCTCGCTCCTGGCCCACGGTGGAAAGGTGATGACCCACGGTTCCCGGATCATCGATGGGCAGCTCGGTGGGAAAGGGCCCGCCCCCCACGCGCGTGGTGTAGGCCTTGGTGATGCCCAGCACGTAATGCAGCATCTGCGGGCCCACGCCGGAGCCGGCCGCGGCATTGCCCGCCACGCAGTTGCTGGAGGTCACGTAGGGGTAGGTGCCGTGGTCGATGTCCAGCAGGGTGCCCTGGGCACCCTCGAAGAGCAGGTTGTCGCCACGCAGGTGGCTGCGGTGCAGCGCGTGCCCGACGTCGGCGAGCATCGGGCGCAGCTGCTCGGCCGCCCGCATGGCCAACTCGAAGATCGGCTCGAAGGCCAGCGCCTGCGCGCCCAGGTAGCCCCCAAGAGCGAAGTTGTGCAGATCCAGGAGCTCACGCAGCCGCTCGGCAAAGCGCTGCGGGTGCTTGAGGTCTTGAGCGCGCAAGGCGCGCCGCGCCACCTTGTCCTCGTAGGCCGGGCCGATGCCCTTGCCGGTGGTGCCGATCCGCCCGCTGCCGCTGCTTTCGCGCAGCGCCTCCCGCGCCCGGTCGACCTCGACGTGGAAGGGCAGGATCAGGGGACACGACTCGCTCAGGTGCAGCCGGCTGCGGACATCCAGCCCGATCGCCTCGAGCCGGCCGATCTCGCCCAGCAGGTGGGACGGATCGATCACCACGCCGTTGCCGACATAGCAGGCCACGCCCTCGCGCATGATTCCCGACGGAATGAGCTGCAGCGCCGTCTTGCGCCCCCCGATGACCAGGGTGTGGCCGGCGTTGTGCCCGCCCTGGAAGCGCACCACGCCCTGCGCATGGTCGGTGAGCCAGTCGACGACCTTTCCCTTGCCCTCGTCACCCCATTGGGTCCCGACGACGACGACGTTGCGACCGGGCCGCGTGGGCGAATGCGTGCTCATGGGGAGGTCTCTTTGGTCTCGTGGAGAGCCGGGCGGGGCTCGATGGCACGTACCACCCAACGCTCGCCGACCCGGATCAGCTCGCGGTCGAAGGTGTGTGATGCGGCCTCGGCGGGCGCGCCCGGCAGATCCTGGACGACGACCTCGCCTCGCTCGCGCAGGTTGCGCACCGCGTCGCGCAGGCCAGGCTCGTCGGCCCAGGCTGCGCGGATCGCGGGCGGCGCACCTTCGGCGGGCGCTTGCGCGGCCAAGGCCAGGACGTCGAGACTGAAACCCACCGCCGGCCGGTTGCGCCCGAAGATCGCGCCCACCTCGTCGTAGCGCCCGCCGCGCGCCAGCGCGTCCGGGAAGCCGGTGCCATAGATCGCAAACCGCGGCCCGCTGTAGTAGGCATAGCCGCCCATGTCAGCCAGGTCGAAACCCACCTGGACACGAGCGCCGAAGTTGCGCTGCAGCTGATTCGCCAGCCACTCGAGATCCTGCAGCGCCTGCCGGATCAGCGCACGCTCGGGCAGGCACGCCCGAGCCTGCTCCAGCACCTGCGGGCCGCCGTAGAGGTGGAGCAAGGCCAGCAGGCCCTGCCCCGACTCGCGCGGCAAGGCCGCCGCCAGCGCCTGGAGCCGTGGGGCATCCTTGGCCGCCAGCGCCTGTGCCACCTGCTGCAGCCCCTGGGCATCCAGCGCCGCACCGGCCAGCACACCGCGCAGGACGCGCGCATCGGCCAGATCGACCACCAGGCCCTGCGTTCCCGAGCCCGCCACGCCCTCCAGCGCAAGCTGCTGAACTTCGAGGTCGGCCTCCAGCCCGGCGTGGCCGAAGACCTCGGCGCCGAACTGCAGGAGTTCGCGACGCGCTGCGGGCCCGACGGGACGGGCGTGCAGCAGGCTGCCGCAATAGCACAGCCGCACCACCCCCTCGCGGTTGAGCAGGTGCGCGTCGATGCGCGCGGCTTGCGGCGTGATGTCGGCCCGCAGCCCGAGCGTGCGCCCGCTGATCTGGTCGACGAGCTTGACGGTCCGCAGGTCGAGTTCGCCGGCGGTGCCCGACAGCAGAGACTCCACGTGCTCCACCAACGGTGGAATGACGAGTTCGAAGCCGCAGGAGTAGGCGAGGTCGAGCAGCCTGCGCCTGAGCGATTCCACCCGCCGGGCCTCGGCGGGCAGGACATCGGCTACGTGCTCCGGAAGGAGCCAGGCTCGAGACATGGGCAACGCGGGCCGATTTGAAAAAGGCATTGTACCGGCCGGCCCTCGGCGAACCGGGAACCGGGGCTCACCGAACAGCCGACATCCCCTGGCCGGCGCGTGGTGCGCAAACCGGGAGTCAGGGCGCAACCGCTGCCAGCAGCAGCAACCCGCCCAGCACGCTGGCCAGGCCCAGGAAGCGTATCTGGCCGTCGTTCATCTGCAGGGCCGACTCGAAGAGCCGGCGCCACAGCCCGGGCCGAAGGAAGGGCAGCAACCCCTCCAGGATCAGCATCAGGGCCAGCGCCCCGACCAGCCAGCTTGCCACCGTGCCTGGCTCACTTGCGCGGCGCAGCCGGAGCCGGCGCGGCCCCGCCGCCGCCACCACCCCCGCCTCGCATGGTGCGGAAGAAGTCGATGCTCGGGTCCACCACCATCATGTCGGAGCGGTTGCGAAAGCTGGCACGATAGGCTTCCAGGCTGCGGTAGAACTGGGCGAATTGCGGGTCACGCCCGAAGGCATCGGCATACATCGCGGAGGCCTTGGCATCCCCTTCGCCCTTGAGCTTCTGGGCGTCGCGATAGGCCTCGGCAATGATCACCTCGCGCTGGCGGTCGGCATCGGCGCGGATCTTCTCGCCCTCGGCGGCGCCCTGGGAGCGCAGTTCGTTGGCCACCTGCTTGCGCTCCGACTCCATGCGACGGTAGACGGAGTCGGTGATGTCGGCCACGAAATCCACGCGCTTGATGCGCACGTCGACGATCTCGATGCCGAAGCCCTTGGCCTCGTCGGCCAACCGGTTGCGCACGTCGGTCATGACCTTGTCGCGTTCGGTGGCCAGCACGCCGCGCACCGTGCGCCGCGTGATCTCCTCGTTGAAGGCGGCCTGCACAACCGGGCTCAGGCGGCTCTCGAGGGTGCGGAAGTCCACCCCGTTGTTGCGGATGAACTGGCGCGGCTCGCTGATGCGCCACTTCACCAGCCAATCGATGACCAGGCTCTTCTTCTCGGCCGTGAAGATGGGCCGCGTCTCCGGGCTGTCGAGGGTCTGGACGCGCTTGTCCAGGAAGACCACGTTCTGCAGAGGCGGGGGAAGCTTCAGGTTCAGCCCCGGCTCGGTCACGACCTCCTTGATCTCGCCGAGCGAGTAGATGACGGCCACCTGCCGCTGGTCGACGACGAAGAGCATGGATCCGAAGAGAGCGGGCCCAGCAGGCCCGAGGCGATCATTCCGATTCGGTTCATGTGCGGCTCCCCTCAGCGGCCTTCACGGTCACGGCTGCGACCGCTTTCGCGGGATCGCGCATCGCTCGGCGCCGCAGGCGGCGGTATCGGAGCAACGGCTGCCGGAGCATCCGTACCCGAGGTGCTGCCCGGCGCGGGCGGAGCCTGCAGCAGACGGTCCAGGGGCAGATACAGCAGGCTGGAGCCGGAGCGGCTATCCAGGTAGACCTTGCTGACATTGCTGAAGACCTGCTGCATCGTCTCCAGGTAGAGCCGGTCGCGCGTCACGGCCGGGGCCTTCTGGTACTCCGTGAGGACCGAACGGAAGCGCTGCGCATCGCCCTCGGCCTGGGCGACGACACGCGAGCGGTAGCCCTCGGCCTCCTCCTTCAGGCGTGCGGCCGTGCCTCGCGCCTTGGGGATGACGTCGCTGGCGTAGGCCTGCCCCTCGTTCTTGAAGCGGTCACGGTCGGCGCCCGCCTTGACCGCATCGTTGAACGCGGCCTGCACCTGCTCGGGAACCTGCACGTTCTGGACGTTGACGTTGGCCACCAGGATGCCGGCGTTGAGCCGGTCGAGCTGGCCCTGCAGCGACTTCATCAGGTCCACCGCGATCGCGTCGCGCTGCTCGTAGAGAACCTGGTCGACGTTGCTGCGCCCGACGATCTCGCGCACCGACGATTCGGAGGCCTGCACCACAGCCTCGTCCGGATTGCGGTTCTCGAAGAGGTAGGCGCGCGCGTCCTTGAGGCGGTACTGGACCGTGAAGCGGATGTCCACGATGTTCTCGTCTTGCGTGAGCATCGAGGAATCACGCAGTCCCGTGGTGGGCACCACCGTGTCGCGCCCCACCTGCACCGAGCGCAACTGCGTCACCGGTACCGTCTCGTGGGCCTGCAGCGGATAGGGCAGGCGCATCTGGATGCCTGCGTCCGCCGTGTGGCTGAACTTGCCGAAGGAGGTGACAACGGCCTGCTGGCCCTCCTGGACGATGAACACGCCACTTCCGAGCCACACCACCAGCACGACGGCGCCGATCACTCCCACGCCGATTCCGGCACTGCGTGCATCGGGCCGAAACGGCGGCTCGCCGCCGGGGCCGGTCGAATCACCGCCTCCGCGCGGGCGCTGCGAGCCCTTGCCCCCGAAGAGGTTGGAGAGCTTGCGGTTGAAATCGCGCCAGAGCTCGTCCAGGTCGGGCGGGCCGTCCGGGCGCTGGTTGAAGATGAGGGTGAGGAGCTTCTTCATGCGTCGGGAGCCCCGCTAGTGGGCGGGCTCGAAGCGGGGGTCAGGGGTGGGGTCGGCCGGCGCGGAGCGGCTGGCAGCGACTGCCTGGGCGATTAGCTCGCGCAGCTCGTCCAGGCCGCGGCCGTCGCGGGCGCTCACGAACACGCGCGGCGTGCGCGTGCCGCCGCCCTCGTCGACCTCGTCGTGAGACAGGCGCGGCAGGCGCGAAGGCTCGAGCTGGTCGAGCTTGTTGAAGACCAGGATCTGCGGCACCTGCGCTGCCCCGATTTCCTCCAGGACCTTGAGCACCTGCTCCTGCTGCTGAGGCGCCGAGGGGCTCGAGGCATCCACCACGTGCAGCAGCAGATCGGCCTCGACGGCCTCCACCAGCGTGGCCTTGAAGGCCTCGACGAGCCGGTGCGGCAGATCGCGGATGAAGCCTACCGTGTCCGACAGCGAGACGGCCTCGCCGGCCTGCTCGAGCCACAAGGCGCGCGTGGTGGTATCCAGCGTGGCAAAGAGCTGGTCGGCGGCAAGCGTGCGGGCCTTGACCAGGGCGTTGAACAGGGTGGACTTGCCGGCGTTGGTGTAGCCCACGATCGACACCCGGAAGGTGCCGCTGCGCAGCCGCGCACGCCGCTGCGTGCCGCGCTGGCGCTGCACCTTCTCCAGCCGGGCCTTGAGGGATTTGATGCGCTCGCCGATCATGCGCCGGTCGAGCTCGATCTGCGTCTCGCCCGGGCCGCCACGTGTCCCGATGCCGCCGCGCTGACGCTCCAGGTGCGACCAGCGCCGCACGAGTCGTGTGGACAGGTACTGCAACCGGGCCAGCTCGACCTGCAGCTTGCCTTCGTGGCTCTGTGCCCGTGCGGCGAAGATGTCCAGGATCAGGCCGGTGCGGTCAGCCACCTGCACACCCAGGTGCCGCTCGAGGTTGCGCTGCTGCACGGGGCTCAGGCTCTGGTCGAAGATGACGCCGCTGGCCCCGGTGCCTTGCACCAGTTCGCGGATCTCGTCGGCCTTGCCCGAACCCACGAAGAGGGCTGCATCGGGCGCCTTGCGCCGCGCCGTGAGGCGCGCCACCGGCTCGTCCCCGGCCGAGGCAGCCAGCTGCGCCAACTCCTCCAGGCTCGGGTCGAAGCCCTCGGCGCCAGCCACGTCCACGCCCACGAGGACAGCCTTTGGCGGTTCCTCGTGGCTTGGCCCGGATTCGGCAGGGGTACGGTTCAAGTCGGCGGGGCCCGCAAGGGCAGTGCGAAGGGGACGATCCGGGCGGCTCAGCCCGGTTCACCCGGTTCGTTGGCGTGGAAGTTCACGGCGCGCCCGGGCACAACGGTGGAGATGGCGTGCTTGTAGACCATCTGCGTCACCGTGTTGCGCAGCAGCACCACGTACTGGTCGAAGGACTCGATGTGCCCCTGCAGCTTGATGCCGTTGACGAGGTAGATCGAGACGGGAACGCGCTCCTTGCGCAAAGCATTCAAGTAGGGTTCCTGCAGTGACTGGCCCTTGCTCAT
>JBJTVI010000541.1:0-3612 GCA_046081145.1 Rubrivivax sp. | reverse complement strand
ACGGTGATGATGTTGCTCTCGCGCGAGGGCTTCACATCCAGGCTGCGCCGATAGGTGTCGGCCAGCCAGTTCTCCAGCGAGCCCGCGCCCTTGGTGGCCTGCATCCACTCCTCGCGGAGCTGGGGGTTTTCGGCCAGCTTGAGGTTGCGCACCACGCGCAGCGCCACGCGCTCGCTGTTGATCACGTCCACCTGCGTGGCCATGAAGATGGAGGTCGTCGCCACCCCCGAGAGCGTGCTCACGGGATCGGGCTTGACATCGGCCACAACGGTCGCCGAGGCCTTGTACTGCTTGGGCAGCTTCATGCTGACGCCCACCGTCGCGGCCACGCAGACGAACAGGACCAGCAGGCAGGCCCACCACCGCGCCCGCAGGATGACGAAGAACTGTCCGACGCTCATGGCTGTCACCCCTTTCAGAACAGGCTCTCGCGAACCTGGATCACGTCACCATCCTGGACGCGATCGTCCAGGGCCAGTTGCATCGCCTGCACGCGCCCGTCGCCCACCTTGCGGTGCACGCGGATGCCGCGCTCGGTGCCACGCGGGGTCAGGCCCCCGCCCGTGGCCAGGGCCTGCATCAGCGTCATGCCGCGCTCCAGGCGCATCGGCCCGGGGCGCTGCACCTCGCCATAGATGTACACGACCGGCTGGCGCTCCACCCAGATCGTGTCGCCGTTGAGCACCAGGGGGTCGCGCTCGCGCGAAGCGCCGCCCGAGAAGAGGCTCGGCAGGTCGATCTCTATGCGCACGGGCCGACCCTCCCGGTTGCCCAGCAGCACCACGGCGTCGGCTCCGAAGGGGGCGATGCCGCCTGCCATCGCCAGGAGGTCCGACAGCCTCAGGTCCAGGGATTCGAGGGCGAAGCGGCCCGGTCGCTGCACGGCACCCAGCACGCTGGCCTGGTGGGCGCGAAACAGCGTGACCGCGATCGTCACCTGCGGCTGGCGCACGAAGTTGCCCGCGCGCAGCCCGTCGGCGATCACGCGCTCGGCGGCCGTCACGCTCATGCCGCCGACGCGCACGGCGCCCAGCAGCGGAAAGGAAATCGTCCCGGCATCCGTCACCCGGGTCTCCAGGCTCAGGTCGGGGTTCTGGTAGACGCCGATGCGAAGCAGGTCGCCCGGGCCGATGCGGTACTCGGGTGCTGCCGCGGCCTGCGCAGCAGGCATCGATTGCGCCAGCGCCGAGGCGCCGGCGGCAACGAAGAGAACGAGCGCGGCCAGCGCGCGCAGCAGCCAGGTGTGCATCACTTGATCCCCATGCCCTTCAGGATGTCGGCGGACGTCATGCCCGCGGAGGCCGCCCCGGCCACCGGCACCGCCACCGGGGCAGCCGAGGCCACCACCGGGCGCGCGCCGCCTTCCTGGGCGAACTTGCCCACGTACTGCAGCTTGGCCGCCGCACGCAGGTTACGGCGCTCATCGTCGATCAGCTTGCGCTTGCGCTCGTTGAGTAGGAACTGCTCGATGAGAGGTTCGGCCTGCTTGAGCGCCACGGGATCCTGCCGTGAGGCCGTGAGCACCGTGACCGAAGCCCCCGTGGGCGTAGGCTCGAGGAAGGCCTCACCATCCTTCATGCGGGCGATCTGGTCGAGCGCCGCCAGCGGCACCTGCTCGGCCGGGCGAACCGCCTGCGAGACACCATAGGCGATGTTCTCGCGCTTCAGCCACTCGACGAACTGCTCGGTGTTGCGTGACTCCTGCAGCTTCTTGCCCACGGCCTCCACCCGGTCGGGCGCCACCTGCAGCGCGATTTCCTGCAGGGCGTAGACCTTGCGCTGCGCGAAGAGGTTGGGCTTGGAGTCGAAGTACTGCTTGAT
Source organism: Rubrivivax sp. (assembly GCA_046081145.1). Lineage (GTDB taxonomy): Bacteria > Pseudomonadota > Gammaproteobacteria > Burkholderiales > Burkholderiaceae_C > Rubrivivax. The sequence continues at coordinate 1,791 of JBJTVI010000541.1, read as the reverse complement.
CTCCTCGCTCGAGGGCCGCGGCGCCGCCTCGGTCAGGCGGTCGAGGTAGGCACGCTCGAGCACGTCGCGCCGCGCCATGTCGAGCATCTGCAGCACGCGCGGGTCGCGGTCGAGCTTGAGCTCCTCGGCTCGCTGGATGGCCAGGTGCATGTCCACCAGCCGCTCCAGCGCCTGCTTGGAGGCGGACTCGGCCTGCTCGGGGCGCAGGCCCCGCTGCTGGCCCACCAGGAAGTTCACCTGGTGGACGGTGATCTCCTCCTTGTTCACCTTGGCGGCGGTCTGGGTTGCCGCGGGCGCGGCAGGCTTCTCTGCGCAACCGGCGGCCAGCAGCGCCAGCAGGGGAAGGGAGGCGGCGGCCAGGGTGGCTGCGCGGCTGCGGGCGGGCTTGTGATCTCGGGGCATCGATGGGGTCCTCGGAGGCGCGAGGGGTGCGGGTGCACCACGGCTCACACGGGGTATCGGCGAGGACCCCTCGATCTTTAGCGTAACGCGGTGTGTCCGGGCGGCAGTACGCCACGGCGGCGCCGCCTTCGAGTGCCCCGAGGCGCCGGGGTCAGCCGCGGATGCCCACGTGCAGCGCCACCACACCGGCGCTCAGGTTGTGGATGTCCACATGGCAGAAGCCCGCAGCCAGCATCATGGCCTTGAGGGTGTGCTGATCCGGGTGCATCCGGATCGACTCGGCCAGGTAGCGGTAGCTGGCCTCGTCCCCGGCGATCCAGCGGCCCAGCCGGGGCAGCACCTCGAAGGAGTACCAGTCGTAGGGCCGGCGCAGCGGGGCCGCCACGCGCGAGAACTCCAGCACCAGCAGCCGCCCGCCCGGGCGCAGCACGCGGCCGATCTCGGCCAGCGCGCGCTCCTTGTGGGTCATGTTGCGCAGCCCGAAGGCCACGCTGGCCAGGTCGAAGCTCGCATCGGCAAAGGGCAGCCGCTCGGCGTCGCAGGCCACCGTGGGCAGGCTCAGGCCCTCGTCGAGCAGCCGGTCGCGCCCGACGCGCAGCATCGCCTCGTTGATGTCGGTGTGCCAGACGGTCCCCGTGGGCCCGGCCGCGCGGGCGAAGGCGCGCGTGAGGTCGCCGGTTCCCGCGGCGAGATCGAGCACGCGGTCCCCGGGCTGCACACGCGCCACGGCCACCGTATAGGCCTTCCAGGCGCGGTGCAGGCCTAGCGACATCACGTCGTTCATCAGGTCGTAGCGCGAGGCGACCGAGTCGAACACCTCGCGCACGCGCCGCGCCTTGTCGCGCTCGGGCACGCGCTCGAAGCCGAAATCCACCCCCTGGCCGGGCTCAGCCATGGCTGGCACACCCGCCGCTCGGGGCCGGCCGGCCCATCGGTGCATCACGGTCCGTGCCGGCTGCGGCCAGGCGATCCAGGTAGGCCTGCCAGCGGGCTGCCTGGTGGACGGCGAGCTCGTGCAGGTAGCTCCAGCTGTAGATGCCCGACTCGTGCCCGTCGCTGAAGGTCGGCTTGATGCCGTAGTGCCCCACCGGTTCCACGGCCACGATCCCCACTTCGCGCTTGCCCGTCTGCAGCACCTCCTGCCCCGGGCCGTGGCCCTGCACCTCGGCCGAGGGGGAGTACACGCGCAGCAGTTCGCAGGGCAGGCGGAAGGAGCGGCCGTCTTCGTAGGCCAGTTCGAGCACGCGCGAGGCCGCGTGCACGACGAGCCCGACGGGAACCGGGACCGCGCCAGAGGGGGAGGTTTGCATGGTTCCGAGTGTAGTGCTCGGGATCTGCCCACGTCCCTGCCAGGCTGCTGGGCGGGCGGGCGGGCGGGCGCGCGCGGGC
>JBJTVI010000540.1:0-3449 GCA_046081145.1 Rubrivivax sp. | reverse complement strand
GCGCACGGTGGCGCAGGGAGCCGCTGCGGTACGGGCACGGCTTGCGTCGCTGCAGGCCGATGGCATGGCCTTCGCCGTGGCGGATGCGGTGGAGGACGCCGACTTGCATGTGCTGGCGGAGGCTTCAAGAGAATCGGCACTCGTGGTCGCAGGCTCCGGCCTGGCCATCGGGATGCCTGCGCAGCACGGCCTGGCGCCGAGCGCGCAGGCGGCCCGGCTGCCCGCCGCGCACGGCGCCCGCGCGGTGGTGAGCGGCAGCTGCTCGGCCGCCACCAATGCCCAGGTGGCGGATTTCATCGCCCGCGGAGGCGCCGCCTTCGCGCTGGACCCGCTGCGCCTGGGCGCAGGCGAGGACGTCGCGGCGCAGGCGCTGGCCTGGGCCGCTGCGTTGCTCGGCGCTCGGCCGGTGCTCGTCTACGCCACGGCGTCCCCGGAGTCGGTGCGCACGGTGCAGGAGCAGCTGGGCACGCAGCGTGCGGGCGAACTGGTGGAGCGCGCCCTGGCAACGGTGGCCAAGGGCCTCGTGCGCGCGGGCGTGGGCCAGCTCATCGTGGCCGGTGGCGAGACCTCCGGCGCCTGCGTGCAGGCCTTGGGCGTCACGGCGCTGCGCATCGGGCCGCAGATCGACCCCGGTGTGCCGTGGTGCCACGCCTCCGTGGGAGCGGGCCTGCACCTGGCCCTCAAATCGGGCAACTTCGGCGGCACGTCCTTCTTCACCCGGGCTTTCGAGGTGCTGCCATGACCTCGCACGGGCTGTCCGAAGCGTCGCGCCTGCGCGAGGAGATCTGCCGCGTGGGCCGCTCGCTCTTCGAGCGGGGCTACGTGCATGCCACGGCCGGCAACCTCAGCGTGCGGCTGGACGAGGGCTTCCTCATCACGCCCACCGACGCCTGCCTGGGCACGCTCGACCCCGCACGCCTGGCGCGCCTGGACGCGCAGGGCATGCAGCTTTCAGGTGACCCTGCGAGCAAGACGCTCGCCCTTCACCGGCGCATCTACGCCGCTGCCCCCGAGGCGCGCTGCGTGCTGCACACGCACTCCACGCACCTGGTGGCCCTCACGCTGCGTGGCGTGTGGAGCGAAGACGACATCGTCCCGCCCATCACGCCCTACTACGTGATGAAGGTGGGCCACGTGCCGCTCATCCCCTATCACCGCCCGGGTGACCCGCGCGCGGCCGAACTCGTGGCCCAGCGCATCCAGGCGATGGCCGCACGCGGCACGCCGATCCGTGCCGTGATGCTGGACCGCCTGGGCCCCAACGTGTGGCATCGCACGCCGGCTCAGGCCAGCGCGGTGCTCGAGGAGCTCGAGGAAACGGCGCGCCTGTGGCTGCTCGCGAGCCCGCCCCCGGCGCCGCTGGCACCCGCCCAGATCGACGAACTCAGGCAGGCCTTCGGGGCGAGCTGGTAGGGGTCTGCGCCTGCACGGGCACTTGGAGCTCAGCAGGTTGGGCGTTGCCTTCGGCACCGCGGCACGTAGCCAGAAACTGCCACCGGGGCGAAAGGACCGATCGCAACACTGGCAGATGGTCGTACAGCCGGATGCCGATCTGCTCCGTCTCCTGGTGCAAGCCGGCGGCGCGCAGGGTCTGCGCGAACGACTCCTGCGAGAAGTACTGCCGCGGAACCGAGACTCCGTAGCCGTAGTTGCCCACGAAATCCATGGCCCGCAGTAGCTGACGTGACCACCAGCCGTACTCGAAGTGGTCCTTCACGAGCACGAATTGCCCGACGCGTGCCGCGCTGGCAAGCAGGGGGTGAAGGCATTCGCTTGGTACGTGGTGCAGGACGTCGGAGAAGATGACGACGTCGAACGACCCGTCCTCGAAGGGCAGGCTGCGGCCGTCGAACTGCCGGTAGGTCGCCCAGATGTCGTCTCCCGGAGTGGGCTGCAAGGGCGGTGGGTAGATGTCCACGCACGTAAGTTGGATGCCCTCGATGTACTGGGCCAGGCCCTTGGCCAGGGTCATGTCGCCGCACCCCACATCGAGCACCCGCACGGGCGCCTGCAGGCCCAGTTCACGGATGCGATTGCCCATGAGCCCGACGAGGCAGGCGATGCGGTGGTCGTGGCTGAGCGTGCGGTGGCTGGCCACCAATGCCTTGTCGAGGCGGGTCTTTTTCGACTTGGCGAGGGGAGAGCTCATGGGGTGTCGGCAGGAGGCAAGGGGCTGGTGGGTGTCGGTCGGTTGTCGCTCGGGCGCCGCGATCGGATGAACACGAAGCCCGCCAGAAGCAGGAAATTCAGCACGGGTACGACCGCGCAGGTGAGCACCAGCGCTGCCAGATCGGGCAGGCGCAAGTACGAGGCGAAAAAGTGGGTCGAGCCCAGCGTCAGCCCGAAACACAGAGCGCTGGTGACCAGGAACCGCGGAACCTCGCTCGTCTTGGGCCCCGAGGACCGGAACGTGAGCCGCCGGTGCCCGAGGTAGGAGGGAACCAGGCTCGCGCAAAACCCGAGCGCCGACGCCGCCACGAGACCTGTGCCCCAGAAACTGTGGACGGCCTGTGTCACGACCATGAAGACCCCTGCCGCCACGAGCCCCACCGCTGCGTAGGTCGCGATCCGCCGGCGCGTGACCAGCTCGTCTGTCGGGAATGCTGCCGGCATTGGCCTCTCACCGTGCAGGCGCTCCCTGCGCAGGCAGGCGCGTCACCACCGCGAAGGTGACCAGCGAGATCGCCGCCATCACCCACAGCAGCGTCGTGAAACCGGCGGCCTTCACCAGCGGGCCGAGCACCCACACGGCGGCGGAGCTTGCGCCCAGCGAGACGGTCAGCCGCAGCCCGGCCACGCGCGAGCGCATGCGGTCATCCACGTAGCGCGCGAGCATCGCGTCGGTGAAGGGGATGCTGCCGAAGATGAAGGCCATGCAGCCCAGCAGCACCACGAAGAAGGCCCAGCCGCTGAGCTGCGTGGACAGAGCCAGCAGAGCGCCTTGCACCACGACGATGCCCAGGTACAGCCGCTTGAGTGGCACGCGGTCGATGAGCCGGCCCACCACGAGTTGCGCAAAGGAGGCCAGGGTGTAGACGGCAGCCAGCAGCGCGCCCAGCAGCGCGGGGTCGCGCGTGATGGCCTGCAGCCGGTCGGCCAGCAGCTCGTAGTTGGCGTTGGTGGAGAGGTTGAAGAGCAGGTTGCCGGTGGTCGAGCCCAACGTCATCACGATGAGGATGCGTACGATCGACACACCCGCGGGGGTGGCCGCGGAGGGTGTACGGCGCGCCGCGGGCTCGCCCTCGCTGCGCGCGAACCGTGCGAAGGCGAGGCCGCAGCCGATGGCCATCAGCCCCGGGAGGGCAAAGGCCGCGCGCCAGCCCAGGTGCTTGACCAGAAAGCCCGTGACGAGCGCAGCCACCGCGATGCCGAGGTTGCCCGCCAGGCCGTTGACGCCGATGGTCCAGCCCGGGCGGCTCGCGCCTTGCAGCAGCATCGGGATGCCCACG
>JBJTVI010000539.1:0-5562 GCA_046081145.1 Rubrivivax sp. | reverse complement strand
CGGATGGCTACACCATCGGGATGATCACGGTGGAGATCACGATGATGCACCACCAGGGCCTCACGGATCTCAAGCCCACGAGCTACACGCCGCTGGCGCTGATGAACGTGGACCCGCCGGGCGTGCAGGTGAACGCGAGCTCGCCCTACAAGACGATCAAGGCCCTGGCCGATGCGATCAAGGCCGCGCCCGCAGGCCGCTTCAAGGCCTCGGGCACGGGCCAGGGCGGCATCTGGCACCTGGGCCTGATCGGCTGGCTGCAGGCCATGGGGCTGCCGCCCAACCACGTGCAGTGGGTGCCCTCCAACGGTGCCGCCCCCGCGATGCAGGACTTGGCCGCCGGCGGCATCGACATCGTCACCTGCTCGGTGCCCGAGGCCAAGGCGATGCTCGATGCCGGCAAGGCCATCAGCCTGGCCGTGATGGCCCCGCAGCGTAACCCCGCCTTCAAGGACGTGCCCACGCTCAACGAGACGCTCGGCATCACCTACTCGGTGGGCGCCTGGCGCGGCATCGCCGCTCCCAAGGGTATCCCCGATGCGGTGGCCAACCGGCTGACGGCCGAACTCAAGAAGGCCTACGACTCGGCCGAGTTCCAGGACTTCATGAAGAACCGGGGCTTCGGCACCACCTGGGCCGACCCGGCCGGGTTCACGAAGTTCATGGCCGACGGCGACCGCGCGATGGGCGTGGCCATGACGGCCACGGGGCTGGCCAAGAAGGCCTGAGGCTCGAGCCCGGAAGGCCTTCGGCGGAGCAGCTTGCAGCCCCGGCACCGCAGCGCGCCCGATGCGATTGCACGACACCTTGCTCGGCGTGCTGCTGGTGGTGCTGGCCGCGGTCTTCTTCGGCTACACCTTCACGTTCCCCGACATGCCGGGCCAGAAGTACGGCCCGGCACTCTTTCCGCGCCTCATCGCGCTGGGCATCGCGGCGGGTGGCATCGTGATCGCAGTGCGTGGCTTGCGCTCGGGGGCGCGAGCCGGCACGTGCTGGGTGAGCTTCAGCCCCGAGCTGCAGCAGCTGCGCGGCTGGCTCGCCTGGCTGGCGATGCCGCTGGCCATCGTCTTCTACCTGCTCGTGTCCGAGCGGCTTGGCTTCCTGCCCACCGCAACCCTCGTGGTGGGCGCGCTGTGCGCGTGGCTCGGGGCACGGCTATGGGTGTCGCTGGCCACGGGCGTGGTCACCGCGCTCGTGGTGCAGTGGTTCTTCGGCAGCCTCATGCGCGTGCCGCTGCCGCGCGGCTGGTTCATGCAGTTCTTCTTCGGTGGCTGAGCCGCTGAGCCACAGAGCCGCTGAGCCCTTGAACCGATGAGCGCCCTGGCAACCGCCTTCGGACTGGTCTTCGACCCGTACGTCATCACGGTCATCCTCGGCTCGGCCGTCTTCGGCATCTTCGTGGGCGCCATCCCCGGCCTGACGGCCACCATGGCCACCGCGCTGCTCGTGCCCATCACCTTCTTCATGCCACCGGTGCCGGCGCTGGGGGCCATCGTCACGGCCAGCGCGATGGCGATCTTCGCCGGCGACATCCCCGGGGCCATGCTTCGCATGCCGGGCACGCCTGCCTCGGCGGCCTACACCGACGAGAGCTACGCCATGGCGCGCAAGGGCCAGCTCGAGCTCAATCTGGGCGTGAACCTCGTGTTCTCGGTGGCCGGCGGCCTGGTGGGGGTGATCTTCCTGATCGGGGCGGCACCGCTGCTGGCCGAAGCGGCGCTGAACTTCTCCTCCTTCGAGTACTTCTGGCTCGCCTGCCTGGGGCTGAGCTGCGCCACGCTCATCACGGCCAGCGGCCGCACCCGCGCCATCCTGTCCCTTCTCATCGGGCTGGCCATCGGCTGCGTGGGCATCGACCCCGTGGCGGGGCACCCGCGCTTCACCTTCGGCAACGTCGACCTGATGTCGGGTATCAGCTTCATCCCGACCATGATCGGGGCCTTTGCCGTGAGCGAGCTCCTGCGCAGCTCGATGGCCGGCGAGAGCACGGGCGTGCTGGTGCAGGAGAAGGTGGGGGCGCTCTTTCGCGGCATCGGCGAGGTGACGCGGCGCTATTGGCGCAACTTCGTGCGCGGCTCGGTGGTGGGCACGGCCATCGGCGCCCTGCCTGGGGCGGGCGCGGACATCGCGGCGTGGATCTCCTACGCCATGGCCCGGCGCTTCTCCAAGGAGCCTGAAAAGTTCGGCACCGGGCACGTGGAGGGCGTGGTGGAGTCCACCTCCTCGAACAACTCGGCACTGGCCGGCGCCTGGATTCCCGCGCTCGTCTTCGGCATCCCGGGCGACTCGATCACCGCCATCGTGATCGGCGTGCTCTACATGAAGGGCATGAACCCGGGCCCCACCGTGTTCCTGCAAAACCCGCAGCTCATCTACGCCGTCTTCATCATCTTCGTGCTGGCCAACCTGCTGATGCTGCCGCTGGGCTGGGCAGCGATCAAGGGCGCCGCCAGGCTGCTGCGCGCGCCGCGGCGCATCCTGCTGCCGGTGATCCTGCTCTTTTGCATCGTCGGGTCGTTTGCCATCACCAACAGCGCCTACGGCATCCTCGTGATGCTGATCTTCGGCATCGTGGGTTGGCTGATGGAGGAAAACGGCATCCCGGTGGCCCCGCTCGTGCTGGGCATCGTGCTGGGCGAGCTGCTCGAGCAGAGCTTCCTGACCTCGATGATGAAGGCCGACGGCGACCCGAGCGTGTTCTTCACCCGGCCCATTGCCGGCACGCTGGGCGTGCTCACGCTCGCGGTCTGGGCGGTGATCGGGTGGCGCGCGCTGCGCGAGGCCCGAACGCGCGCAGTGGCTTGAGGCGTGCCCCGATACCCTTCCTTAAAGGAAGCCATGTACCCCGACCACACCCCCACGCCTGGCCGCCCGGCCCGTGCCCGACTGGGCGCGCTCGCGCTCGTGGCCGCCGCCTGGCTGGCTTTGCCGGCTGCCCCGGCCTTCGCACAGGCAGCTGCCTGGCCCAAGGCGCAGCCCATCCGGCTCGTGGCGGTCTTTCCGCCGGGCGGCTCGGTGGACCAGGTGGCGCGCATCCTGCAGCCGGCGCTGCAGCGCCAGCTCGGCCAGACGGTGGTGGTGGAAAACCGCGGCGGCGCCTCGGGCTCGATCGGCGCCGCGGCCGTGGCGGCCTCGCCGCCGGACGGCTACACCTTCGCGGTGGTCTTCGACAGCCACGCCTCGTTGCCCGCGCTCATCCCGGGCCTGAGCTACGACACCAAGCGCGACCTGCCGCCCGTGGCGCTGCTGGGCACGAGCGCGATGGTGATCGCCGCGCACCCCGATTCGCCCTACCGCAGCTTTGGCGACGCGGTGGCCGCGGCGCGCACGGCGCGCGGCGTGAGCTTCGGCAGCATCGGCTCGGGCAGCCTCGGGCACCTGGCGCTGGCGCTGCTGGCCAAGGGCTCCTCACTCAACCTCGTGCACGTGCCCTACAAGGGCGGCGGGCCGCTGGTCAACGACGCGCTGGCCGGCCACGTGCCCGTGAGCATCGGCTCGATCTTCCTGCTCAAGCCCCACATCGACGGCAAGCGCCTGCGCGCGCTGGCCGTGACGACGAGCCAGCGCTCGGCCGCCCTGCCCGAAGTGCCCACGATTGCCGAAAGCGGCTTTGCGGGCTTCGACGCACCGGCCTGGTGGGCCATCCTCGCCCCTGCGCGCACGCCGCCGGAGGTGATGCGGCAGATGAACGAGGCGATCAACGCCGTGCTGCGCCAGCCCGAGGTGTCCCAGCGCCTGGCCGGCCAGGGCATCGACATCTTCACCGGCTCGCCCGAGGCCGCGCGCGCCTTCGTGGAGGCGCAGGTGGATGTGTGGGGCAAGGTGATCCGCGACAACGGCATCAAGGCCGATTGAGGGTGCGTGCCAGCAGCCGGTGGAAGTGGTGCACGCCCTGCTCGTGGTGCGGCGCGTAGCGGCCGTGCGAGTACAGGCGTGAACGCAGCCCGCGCTGCACGCTGAGCACGGCCGCCTCGTCTTCGAGCTCCACCGTGTCGAGCGCGCCGCCGGCGCCCTCGCCGAGCCGTGCAGGGTCGGCCACGTAGCTCCTGAAGTGCACGCGCGTGTGCGTCATCGAGACGGGCTCGACGACGTTCACCGACAGGCCCCAGGGGTAGACGTTGAGCATCAGATTCGGGAAGAGCCACCCGTAGTAGGCAGCCACGCGCAGCCCGTGGTCGCGGTGGCCAGCCGGGGGCTCGAGTGCGGGCTCGCCAGGGCGGGCGAGTGCGAGCTGCAGCACGCCGTGCGGCGCGAGCTCGTAGCGGTAGGCAGACATGTCGAGCGCCGCGTTCAGAGCCGGGTGCACGAAGGGGATGTGCAGCCCCTCGAGGTAGTTCTCCACGTACAGGGCCCAGTGCGCGTCGAAGGACCACGTGCGGTCGCGCGCCGGGTCGTGCCGCCAGCCGTCGATCGGCAGCCAGGCCAGGCGTTCGAGCATCTCGCCGGCCCACTGCGCAAAGGGTGCGTGCGGGGCCAGGCTCACGAAGGCATGGCTGGCGGCGGATGCGAGCGGCACGCGTGGCAGGTCGTCGGACGTCGAGGGGAAGTCGCAGGCGCCCTCGAAGCCGGGCATGTGGCGCAGCCGCCCGTCGAGCTCGAAGCGGCGCGAGTGGTAGCCGCAGCGGATGTGGTCGGCCTGGCAGGGCGATTCCACCAGCACCTTGGCGCGGTGCGTGCACACGTTGCTCAACGCGTGCAGCGTGCCGGCGGCGTCGCGCGTGAGCAGCAGCGGCTCATCCAGCAGCCCGGGCAGCAACTCCACCGGCTGCAGCGAGCAAGGCGCTGCCAGCGCAGGCAGCGGCCCGAGCCAGTGCCAGGCGCGCGCAAACACTTCCTCGCGCACGCGGGCCCACATCGCCTCGTCGAGGTAGAGCGATTTGTGGGGCGTGCGCGCGCGCCGCACGTCGGGGTCGAGCTGCAGCGCCGGTGCATCCGCCGCCGGCAGATCGGGCGCGCGGGGCGGGTTCGGCGCTTCGGGGGGGTGGGCGGGGGCCGTCGGTTCCATCGGGTCAATCGGATCCATCGGCGCGGATTGTGGCCCGGCCCGCGCACCTTGCTAGAGTGTGCGCAGCCTCACCAGGAGACCAGGATGAACGACCGGCTTCGCTGCCTGTGCCAGCTTGGCGACCTCGAGTTCGCCGCGGGCTTTCTCACCCAGACGCGGCGCCACCTGCACCGCCATCCCGAGCTCTCGTTTCAGGAAGCGGACACGGCCGAGCTGGTGGCCAGCCGGCTGCAGGAGTGGGGCTGGACCGTCACGCGCGGAGTGGGCGGGCATGGCGTGGTGGGCACGCTGCAGGTGCCCGGTGGAACGCGCAGCGTGGCCCTGCGCGCCGACATGGACGCGCTGCCGATCCGCGAGACCACCGGCCGGCCCTGGCAGAGCGTGCACGAGGGCGTGATGCATGCCTGCGGGCACGACGGCCACACGACGATGCTGCTGGGCGCGGCGCAGCAGCTCGCGCGCACGCGCAACTTCCGCGGCACCGTGCACCTCGTGTTCCAGCCGGCCGAGGAGGCGGGTGCGGGCAGCGGCGCGCAGCGCATGATCGCCGACGGCCT
>JBJTVI010000538.1:0-6778 GCA_046081145.1 Rubrivivax sp. | reverse complement strand
CGCCGCGCAGGTGGCCGCGCTGTGGCTCGTGCCCCGGCTGCGCAGCCTGATGCTGCACCCGGACCTCCAGCGCCACGCGCAGGCGCGCTGGCTGCTCACGGTGGGGGTCGATCTGCTGGCCTTCTTCGTGCTGCACCTGCTGCAGGCCGAGGCGGCGTCGAGTTTCACCGCGCTGCTGGTCCTGCCGGTGCTGATGGCTGGCGTCCTCAGCTCCCGCGTGCTGGCCCTGGGGACGGCCGCGGCGGTGGCGCTCATGCTGCTGGCGGTGGGCACGCGCGCGGCCGCGGGTTCGCCCGAGGGCATGATCGTGCTCGCCCAGCAGGGCTTCACGGGGATCGGATTCTTCGTCATCGCGCTGCTCACGAGCGAGCTGACCACCCGGCTCCTGCGCGAGGAACGCGCCGCCGCGGGCAGCCTCGAAATGGTGCGCCGGCAAGCGGAGCTGAACCGCCTCGTGCTCGATGAAATGAGCGAGGGTGTGCTGGTGGTGGACCGGGCGCTCACGGTGCAGGCGGCCAACCCAGCGGCGCGGCTGCTGGTGGCTGCCGACGGCGCCGCTCCCCTGACCCAGGCGGCGCTTGCGCGTCAGCCGAGCTGGGGCGTGCTGGCCCAGGCGGTGGAAGCAGCCTTCCAGGGGCAGGGCTGGCCGGAGGAGGGGCGCCTGGTCGAGGTGCGGCTGGCCGATGGCGCACCGCGCTCGCTGATCGTGCGCATGCGGTTCACCCGGGCGCAGGGGCCGCCCGGTACCCCGGACCCTGCGGGTGCGGAGGCACCCGGCCGCGGGGCGGGCCAGGACTACTGCGTGCTCTTCCTGGAGGACGCCCGTACGGTCCAGGCACGGGCTCGCCAGGACAAGCTTGCCGCGATGGGCCGGATGTCGGCCGGCATCGCGCACGAGATCCGCAACCCGCTGGCAGCCATCGCGCAGGCCAACCAGCTGCTGGGCGAGGAGGTGGGCAGCCCCGGTCTGCAGCAGCTCTCGCGCATGGTGGAGGACAACGTGCGCCGCCTGGAGCGCATCGTCGGCGACGTGCTGGAGGCAGTGGCTGCGCCGGGTCAGGCCGAAGCGGCCGCGTGCGATGCGCGCGCCGTCGTGGCCGGCGCCGTGTCGGAGTGGGTCGCCGCCGCGGCCGGGCCCGACGGCGCGGCCGATCTCGTGCGGCTGGAACTGCCCGCCGTGGCGCTGCCCGTGCAGTTCGATGCCGAGCACCTGCGCCGCGTGCTGGTGAACCTGCTGGACAACGCTCGCCGCCACGGTTCGGGCGGGCCCGGCTCGATCCAGCTGCGGCTGGCCCGGCGTGATGAGGGCAGTGCGGTGGTCGCGCTGGCCAGCGACGGCGAGCCGATCCCGCCCGCGGTCGAGCGCCACCTCTTCGAGCCCTTCTTCTCCACACGCAGCCGCGGCTCCGGCCTTGGCCTGTATATTTGCCGCGAGCTGTGCGAGCGGCACGGGGCCTCCATCGAGTTTCGTCCCAAGCCGCCGGAGGAGCGCCACCGCAACGCGTTCGTGGTGGTGATGCGCCGGCCTGCAGCCCGGCCCGGCACAGGGGTGGCCCCGACTTGAACGAGACGCCGCAACACCGCGTGCTGGTCGTGGACGACGAGCCCGACCTGCTCACGCTCTACGAGCTCGCGCTCGTGCGTGAGGGCTACGACGTGGAGTGCGCCGGCTCCGTGGCCCAGGCCTGGGAGATGCTCGAGGCCGGCACCTTCCACGCCGTGGTGACCGACATGCGGCTGCCCGACGCCACGGGGCTCGAACTGCTCACGCGGCTCGATGCCGCCAGCCGGGCTGAACGCGTGATCGTGATCACCGCCTTCGGTTCGGCGGAAAGCGCCGTCGAGGCCCTCAAGGCCGGTGCCTTCGACTACCTCACCAAGCCCGTGGACCTGCGCCACCTGCGCGCGGTGATCGCCTCGGCCCTGGGCCGCTCGCTGCCCGCCGTCAGCGCCGACACCGCGGCCGCGCCGACCGCCCGCGCCGTCGCGGCCGTGGCCATGGGCGGCTCGGGTGGCTCGGGTGGCTCGGGCGGTTCGCGGGCCCTGGCGCGCCTGGCCGGCCACTCCGAGGCGCTGCAGCAGGTGCGCGCGCTCGTGGCCCGGGTCGCGCGCAGCATGGCGCCGGTGCTCGTGCAGGGCGAGTCCGGCACCGGCAAGGAACTGGTGGCCCGCGCCATCCACGAGTGCTCGGCGCGTGCTGCTGCGCCCTTCGTGGCGGTGAACTGCGGTGCCATCCCGGAGACGCTGCTCGAGGCCGAATTCTTCGGCTATCGCAAGGGCGCCTTCAGCGGCGCACAGGAAGATCGCGCGGGCTTCTTCCAGGCCGCGCAGGGCGGCACGCTCTTTCTCGACGAGATCGGCGACCTGCCCCTGGCCATGCAAAGCAAGCTGCTGCGCGCGGTGCAGGAGCGCGCGGTGCGGCCCGTCTGGGCGGTGGCCGAGGTGCCGGTCAATGTGCGGCTGCTCAGCGCCACCCACAAGGACCTGGCCGAAGAGGTGCAGGCTGGCCGTTTCCGCCAGGATCTCTACTACCGGCTCGACGTGATCCGCATCCTCGTGCCGCCGCTGCGCGAGCGCACGGCCGACATCGCGCCGATCTGCGCGGCGATCCTCCTGCGCATCGCGGCGGAGGCGGGCCTGCCGCAGGTCCCCGAACTCAGCGCGGCCTGCCTGGAGCGGCTGGCGGCGCAGCCCCTGCCGGGCAACGTGCGCGAACTGGAGAACCTGCTGCACCGCGCGCTGGCGCTGAGCGATGGCAACCGCATCGAGCCCGAGGACCTTCGCATCGACCCTGTTCCCGGTGCGCCCGCCCCTCCTGCTGCCCCGGCCATGGTGCCCGCGGCCCCGCTGCCGGCCGACCTGGCTGCGCACCTGGATGGCGTGGAGCGCGCGATCCTCGAGCGGGCGCTGCAGGCGCACCGCTACAACCGCACCGCCGCCGGTGCGAGTCTGGGCCTGACGCTGCGGCAGATGCGCTACCGCATGGCGCGCCTGGGAATCGGCACCGAGGAAGGGCCCGAGCCCGACTGAATCGCTGCACGAATCGAGCTTCGGGCAGAATAGGGGAAGTCTCGATGCGGCACTACCGGTAGTGCCTTGTAGGGCCCCCAGGCCCCATATATAGTGTCGGTCGCGAGCACCCGCGGCGTCCATGGCCGCTTCACGCACGCGGGCACGAGAGAGTCGATCTTCCCAGGGGAATTCATGCAGACAGTCACGATCACGGGCCAGGATCTGTCCGGGGCACCGCGCCTGCCGCAAGGCGGCGCAGCGGCCTCGGCCTCGGCCTTCTCCGCCTACCAGGTGATCCGGCGCAACGGGGCGGTCGTCGCCTTCGAGCCGAGCAAGATCGCGGTGGCGCTGATGAAGGCCTTCCTTGCCGTGCACGGGACACAAGGCGCCGCTTCGGCCAGCGTTCGCGAGACGGTGGACAACCTCACCGAAGCGGTGGTGCGCGCGCTGCTGCGCTCGCGTCCGGGTGGGGGCACCTTCCATATCGAGGACGTCCAGGATCACGTCGAGCTCGGCCTGATGCGCGGCGGCCACCACGAGGTGGCGCGCGCCTACGTGCTCTACCGCGACCGCCGCGCGCAGGAGCGCGCCCGCCAGGCCTCCAAGGCTGCACCTGCCGCCGCACCCGAGCTGCACGTCACCGAGGGCGGCCGGCGCGTGCCCCTGGACATGGCGGCGCTGCAGTCGCTCGTCGAGCAGGCCTGCGCCGGGCTCGGGGCCGACGTCAAGCCCGAGCCGATCCTGGCCGAGACGCGGCGCAACCTCTACGACGGGGTGCCGCTCGATGAGGTCTACAAGGCCATGATCCTGGCGGCGCGCACCCTGCTCGAGAAGGAGCCGGCCTACACGCGCGCCACCGCACGGCTGCTCATGCACACGATCCGGCGCGAGATCCTCGGCTCGCAGGCCGACACCTCCGACATGGCCGGAGCCTACGCCGGGTACTTCCCGCTGTTCGTCAAGCAGGGCGTGCAGGCCGAGCTGCTCGACGAGAAGCTGCTGCAGTTCGACCTGGCGCGCCTGGGTGCCGCGCTCAAGCCCGAGCGTGACCTGCAGTTCGACTATCTCGGTCTCCAGACCCTCTACGATCGCTATTTCCTGCACATCGACGAGCACCGCATCGAGATGCCGCAGGCCTTCTTCATGCGCGTGGCGATGGGGCTGGCCCTGGGCGAGATCGACCGCGAGGCCCGCGCCATCGAGTTCTACGAGGTGCTGTCGAGCTTCGACTTCATGTCGAGCACGCCCACGCTCTTCAATTCCGGCACGCGGCGCTCGCAGCTCTCGAGCTGCTACCTCACCACCGTGGCCGACGATCTGGACGGCATCTACGAGGCCCTCAAGGAGAACGCGCTGCTGTCGAAGTACGCCGGCGGCCTGGGCAACGACTGGTCGCGCGTGCGGGCGCTGGGCTCCTACATCAAGGGCACGAACGGCAAGAGTCAGGGCGTGGTGCCGTTCCTGAAGGTGGTCAACGACACGGCGGTGGCGGTCAACCAGGGCGGCAAGCGCAAGGGCGCCGTGTGCTCCTACCTCGAGACCTGGCACCTGGACATCGAGGAGTTCCTGGAGCTGCGCAAGAACACCGGCGACGACCGGCGCCGCACGCACGACATGAACACGGCCAACTGGATCCCGGATCTGTTCATGAAGCGCGTGGCCGAGGGCGGCCACTGGACGCTCTTCTCGCCTTCCACCTGCCCCGATCTGCACGACCGCTTCGGCAGCGACTTCGAGGCCGCCTACACCGCCTACGAGGCCAAGGCCGAGCGCGGCGAGCTCAAGCTGCACAAGCGTGTCCCGGCGCGCGACCTGTGGCGCAAGATGCTCACGATGCTCTTCGAGACGGGCCATCCCTGGATCACCTTCAAGGATGCCTGCAACGTGCGCAGCCCGCAGAGCCACGTGGGCGTGGTGCACTCGAGCAACCTGTGCACCGAGATCACGCTCAACACGAGCGACACCGAGATCGCGGTGTGCAACCTGGGCTCGGTGAACCTGGCGCAGCATCTGATGGCCGGCCCCGACGGCGCCCAGGTGATCGACCAGGCCAAGCTGAAGAAGACCGTGTCGACGGCCATGCGCATGCTCGACAACGTGATCGACATCAACTACTACGCCGTGAAGAAGGCGCGCGACTCCAACCTGCGCCATCGCCCGGTGGGGCTGGGGATCATGGGCTTCCAGGATTGCCTGTACCAGCTGCGCATCCCCTACGCGAGCCCCGCCGCGGTTGAGTTCGCCGACCGCTCGATGGAGGCCGTGTGCTACCACGCCTACTGGGCGAGCACCGAGCTCGCCCAGGAGCGCGGCCGCTACTCGAGCTTCCGCGGCTCACTGTGGGATCGCGGCATCCTGCCGCTGGACTCCCTGGAGCTGCTGGCCAAGGAGCGTGGCGGCTACGTGGAGGTCGACCGCTCCGCCACGATGGACTGGGACGCCCTGCGCGAGCGCATCGCCACGCATGGCATGCGCAACTCCAACTGCGTGGCCATCGCGCCCACGGCGACGATCTCCAACATCATCGGCGTGGACGCCTCCATCGAGCCGTGCTTCGGCAACATCTCCGTCAAGTCCAACCTCTCGGGGGAGTTCACGGTCGTCAACGAGTACCTCGTGCGCGACCTGGAGAAGCTTGGCCTGTGGGACAGCGTGATGGTGTCCGACCTCAAGCACTTCGACGGCTCGCTGCGCCGCATCGACCGCGTGCCCGAGGAGCTCAAGCAGCTCTACGCCACCGCCTTCGAGGTCGAGCCGGTATGGCTCGTGGAGGCCGCTGCGCGTCGGCAGAAGTGGATCGACCAGGCGCAGTCGCTCAACATCTACATGGCGGGCGCCTCGGGCCGCAAGCTCGACGAGACCTACAAGCTCGCGTGGACCCGCGGCCTGAAGACCACCTACTACCTGCGCACGGTGAGCGCCACGCAGGCGGAGAAGTCCACCGTCGATGCGGGTTCCCACAACGCCGTGCCCACGGCCGCCTCAGCCGGTGCAGGCGGGCTCTCGGCACTGGACAAGGTGGCCGCGCAGGCCCGTACGCAGACGGCCGAGACACCTGCCACCGACATCAAGTTCTGCGGCGTCGACGACCCGACCTGCGAAGCCTGCCAGTGAGAACGCGTGTGCGCAGGCCCGGCCCGATGCAGCCCCGCAACAGTATCGGCGCATGAGGGCCCTGCACACACGCGCGCGCTTGTGAGTTCGGCCTCCTCGCTTTCATAATTCGACGTTACAGGACACATCCGCATGCTGGTCTGGGAAGACGAATCCCGCATTCCTGCCAAGAAGCCCCCGATGCTTGCCCCGACGGCCTCCGTCGCGGGCTTGCAGGCCTTCTCCTCCGCGTCGTCGATGCCCGCGCCCGTGGCCGAGGCGGTACCTTCGCGTTCCGTGTCCGCTCCGCGCCCCGAGGCCCGGCAGGCCGATGATTCCGCGCGACGCGTGAACGTGGCCGACAAGCGCATCATCAATGGCCAGACCGACGTCAACCAGCTCGTCCCCTTCAAGTACAAGTGGGCCTGGGAGAAGTACCTCGCCACCTGCGCCAACCACTGGATGCCCCAGGAGATCAACATGTCGCGCGACATCGCGACGTGGAAGGATCCCAACGGCCTCACGGAGGACGAGCGGCGCATCGTCAAGCGCAACCTCGGATTCTTCGTGACGGCCGACTCGCTGGCGGCCAACAACATCACGCTGGGCACCTACCGCCACATCACGGCGCCCGAGTGCCGGCAGTTCCTGCTGCGCCAGGCCTTCGAGGAGG
>JBJTVI010000537.1:0-8884 GCA_046081145.1 Rubrivivax sp. | reverse complement strand
GCTGCCCGAAGGCACCTCGCCGTCCACGCACATCCTCAAGCCCAACATCCGCCGTCTGGCCAAGGTCTGGCACTCGGCCGCCAATGAGGCCATCGTGATGCGCGCCGCGGCGCTGGCCGGCCTGCCGACGGCCGAGGTCTTCTACGAACCGCACAACGAAGCCTGCGTCGTGCGCCGCTTCGACCGCCGGCTTCGCCCCGACGGCACGCTGGCCCGGCTGGTGCAGTACGACCTGTGCCAGCTGGCCGGCACCGTGTCGGACCGCAAGTACGAGAAGGAAGGCGGCCCGGGCCTCGCCGCCTGCGCCAAGCTGATCCGTCGCTACAGCGCGCAGCCCGCCGTCGACCTGCGCCACCTGGTGCGCTGGGTGTTCTTCAATCTGTACGTCGGCAACAACGACAGCCACGCCAAGAACCTGTCGATTTACAGCGTGCCCGGCCAAGGCGTGACGCTGACGCCGTTCTACGACCAAATGTGCACGCGGCTGTACCCGGGCCTGTCGCCCGAGTTTGCCTTTGCGATCGGCGGCGAGGTCAGGCCGGGCGAGATGGGCGCCGAGCACCTGGCGCTGATGGCCAGGCAGCTGAGTATGCAACCGCGCTTCCTGACTCAGCAGGCACGGGACATGGCCGACCGCGTGCCCACGGCCATCGACCAGGCTACGCACGAGATCGCGCCCTCGCTGACGCCATCGGCCCGCACGCTGGCCGAGCGGCTCGGGCGCTTCGTGTCGTCCACCACCAAGAAGCTTGCAGTCCCTCTCACAGCAGCGCCATGAAGTCACCGAGCGGGCGGCCAGTGCTGGGCCGGCCGCCCTACGGCATCACGCCGCGGCGTCTCCCAGGGATACGATTCAGGTGTATCCTCACTTTGGTGACAAAGCACCAAGGGAAAACTGTCTTGAGCCGTCTGACCATCACCCTCAGCGATTCGCGCCACCGTGCCCTCAAGGAAGCCGCCGCGCAGCGCAGCAAGACGATCGGCCAGCTGATCGACGAGAGCCTGGAGTTCTACGGCATCAAGTCTCGCGAGGATGCGCAGGCGCTCGTGCGGCGTGCGCGTGCACGGGCTTGCCTGGATGATCAGCAGGCCCTCTCGGCCGCGCAGGCCGAGGTACGGGCGGTACGCGCCCTGCGGCGCAAGGCGTGAGCCGAGCAGCCTTCGTCGTCGACACCAACGTCCTGGTCGCAGGGCTCCTGACCGCGCGCCCCACCAGCCCCGTCGCGCAGGTGCTCGATGCGATGCTGGCTGCGGCTTTCCCCTTCGCAGCGTCCGATGCGTTGCTGGCCGAGTACGGCACCGTGCTCAGCCGCCCGAGGCTGCGCCGGTTGCATGGCCTGTCGGCGCCCGAAGTCGACAGCCTGCTGACCGAACTGGCGCTGCACGCCATCGTCCTGGCTCCGGTGGCTGGCCCGCCCGCACCCGACCCCGGCGACCAGTTGCTGTGGGATCTGCTCGCCACGCGCGGCGACTTGCGTCTCGTCACGGGCGACCAGGCGCTCCTCGCCCATCCTGCCTACGCCGCCCGTGTGCTCACCCCGCGCCGCTTCATCGAAGCTCACCTGCATCGACGCCCCGCGTAGACTCCTGCAATGGATACCCCCGGCAACCTATTCTGCGTGGCCGCCCCCAGCGGCGCGGGCAAGTCGAGCCTGGTGAAGGCGCTGCTCGAGCTCGATTCGCACCTCGCCGTTTCCGTCTCGCACACCACGCGCGCGCCGCGCGGGCAGGAGCACAACGGGCGCGAGTACTGGTTCATCGACGAGCCCACCTTCCGCGGCATGATCGAGCGCGGCGAGTTCTTCGAGTGGGCGCAGGTGCACGGCAACCTCTACGGCACCTCGCGCATCGCGATCCAGGACCGCCTCTCGCGCGGGGAGGACGTGGTGCTGGAGATCGATTTCCAGGGTGCCCTGCAGATCAAGAGGATCTTCCCGCACGCGGTGCTCATCTTCATCCTGCCGCCGAGCTGGACGGAACTTCGCCAGCGCCTGGAACGCCGCGGTGAAGATGGCCCGGAGGTGATCGAGCGGCGCATGGCCAACGCACGCCAGGAGGTGGCGCAGGCGCGCCACTTCGATTTCGTCATCGTCAACAGCCTCTTCGAGACCGCGCTCTTCGACCTCAAGACGGTGGTGCACTCGCAGCGCCTGCGCTATGCCTCGCAGCAGCGCAGCCGCAGCACGGTCTTCTCGGCCCTCGGGCTGCTGTAGCGGCCGCGGCGGCGCGGCGATCGCCCGGCCACGCAGACACCCGGGAAACAGGACCGCCCTGGGCTAGAATGCGGGGTTTGCCACGCCAACCGCAGAGTACCCATGGCCCGCATCACCGTTGAAGACTGCCTCTCCAAGGTCCCCAACCGGTTCCAGCTCGTGCTCGTGGCCACGTACCGCGCGCGCATGCTCAGCCAGGGCCACACCCCCAAGGTGGAGGCCCGCAACAAGCCCGGCGTGACCGCCCTGCGCGAGATCGCAGCCGGCGAGGTGGGCGTGGAGATGCTGCGCCGCGTGCCGATCTGAGGCTCGCGCGCCCCTCCCCCGGGAAGGAACCCAGGCCGAACGGCCCGCCCGCCCGCTAGGATGCAGGCTCCTCTTTCGGAGCCTCGTCCATGCCCCTTTCGAGAAGACGATTCGCCCACGGCCTGGGCGCTGCCCTGGCGGCACCGGCCCTGCTGGGCACGGCCCTGAGCCCCTCGGTGCACGCGCAGGCCCAGCCTGCAGCCGCAACCGCCACGCCAGGCGCCCCAATCGGGGGCCCGGCCATCTCCTTCGTCGTGCCCTTCGCGCCCGGCGGCATCGCCGACATCACGGCACGCCCGCTGGCCATCCCCCTGGCGCGCGAACTCGGCCAGAGCGTGGTCATCGACAACCGCCCCGGCGCCGGTGGCGCGGTGGGCATGGCGCACGTCACGCGCCAGCGGCCCGACGGCAACACGCTGCTCATGGCCCTGTCGAGCATCGTCGTCATCCCCGAGGCCGACAAGGTGTCGGGCAAGACGCCGAGCTACGCGATGAGCCAGTTCACGCCGATCGCCCTCGTCTCGGCAGACCCCACCGTGCTCGCGGTGCGCAGCGGCAGCCCCTGGAAGACCATCCATGACCTGGTCAAGGATGCCAAGGCAAGGCCCGGCAAGATCTCCTTCAGCTCCTCGGGCATCTACGGCACCACGCACACCGCGCAGGCCATGCTCTGGCAGGCCGCGGGCATCGACATGCTGCACGTGCCCTACAGCGGTGGCGGCCCGGCAATGAACGCGCTGCTCGGCGGCCAGGTCGACGTCACCGCCCAGGCCCCGGGCGTGCTGGCCCCGCACGTCAAGGCCGGCACCATCCGGTTGCTCGGCGGCTGGGGGGCGCGGCGGCTGGATCTCCTGCCTGAGGTACCGACCTTCAAGGAGCTCGGCTTCGATGTGGAGTTCTACATCTGGTCAGGCGTGTTCGCCCCCGCCGGCCTGGCCCCGGCCAGGCTCGAGCAGCTGCGCACCGCCGTGCGCAAGTCCGTGCAGGATCCCGGCTTCCTGCAGGCCATGGGCGCCATGAACACGCCCGTGCGCCACATGGAAGGCGCCGAGTTCGACCGCTTCATCGAGCAGGATGCCGCGCGCATGGCCAAGGTCGTGAAGGCCATGGGGAAGCTCGAATGAAGTTCGCCCGCTACACCGTGCCCGCGGAAGGCCCCACCCCACGCATCGGCGTGCTGCACGCCGACCGCGTGGCGCAGATCGACGGCTGGGGTGGCGACATGCGCGCCCTGATCGCCGAGGCCGGGCGGGCCCGCGCCACCGCGCCCAGCCGTGAGCTCGCCCTCTCGCAGGTGCAGCTGCTTGCACCGCTGATTCCCGGCACCATCCTGTGCTCGGGCAGCAACTACCACTCGCACAACCGCGAGAAGGCCGCCGCGCCCACCTCGGGCAAGGAGCCCGAGTTCTTCGTGAAGACGGGCGACGTGGTGGTGGGCCCGGGCGAAGGCATCGTGGCCGACCCCCTGCTCACGAAGAAGCTCGATTGCGAGACCGAGCTCGCCATCGTCATCGGCCAGCCCGGGCGCCACATCCCCGTGGCGCGCGCGCTCGAGCACGTGTTCGGCTACACCATCGTCAACGACGTGACCGCGCGCGACCGCCAGGTGCGCCGCAAACCCGACGGCAGCACCTGGTACGAGCTTGGCCGCGGCAAGCTCTTCGACACCGCCGCGCCGCTGGGCCCGTGCATCGTCACTGCCGACGAGATCCCCGACCCCCAGCGCCTGCGCCTTCGCACCCGCATCAACGGCGAGCTGCGCCAAAGCGCGAGCACCGGCGAGATGATCTGGAGCTGCGCCGAGCTCATCCACTTCTTCTCCGTGAACCTCACGCTCAAGCCCGGCATGGTCATCATCACCGGCACGCCCGCGGGCACCGCGTGGTCGGTGGATGCCGAGCTTGGCGGGCACTGGACGCCCCCCGAAGACGGTGAGCCTCTCGTGCCTGCGCGCGGCTACAACCAGCCCGGGGATGTGGTGGAGTCGGAGATCGAGGGCATCGGGGTGCTGCGCAACCCGGTGGTGGCCCCCCCAGCCTGAGGAGACAGGCGGCCGCGTGGATCCCCAGACCTGGTTCGTGTACGGCCTGGCCAGCATCGGCCTGGCGCTCTCGCCCGGGCCCAACGGGCTGCTCGCACTCACGCACGGCGCCCTGTACGGCCCGCGCCGAGCCGTGTGGACGGCCGCCGGGGGTTGCACCGGCTTCGTGGTGCTGATCGGCGCGAGCCTGTTCGGCATCGGCGCGCTCCTGCAGGCCACACCGGCTGCGCTCACGGCGCTCAAGTGGCTGGGCGGGGCCTACCTCGTGCTGCTGGGGGTGCAGGTGTGGCGTGCACCCGCACCCGGCGTGGTGCTGCCGGGCGCAGGCGGCCATGTGGCCGGTCCCACGCTCTACCGGCAGGCGCTGCTCACGGCTCTGAGCAACCCCAAGGCGCTGCTGTTCTTCCTGGCGTTCCTGCCCCAGTTCATGGACCCCTCCCGCAGCCTGGCCGCGCAGTTTGCGGTGATGGCCACCACCTACGCGGTCATCGAGATGGCCTTCGAGGTCGGGCTCGCGGCAGCCGCCCACCGCGTCAGCCCCTGGCTGCAGCGCAGCGGTCGGCGCTTCAACCAGGTGTGTGCCGCGTTCTTCGTGCTGATCGGCGCGGGCCTGCCCTTCAGGGGCTGAGGGCGCGCAGCCTCGTGGCCGCGCAGGGCGCTACCGCCCCCAGATCTCCACCAGTTCGGGCACCCACCTGCGGCCACCCTCCGGGCCGGCCGCATCGGCAGCCGCCTGCAGCGCGGCAAGCACCGCCTCGGCCACCTCGCGCGCGGCCCCTGCGCCCTGGGCCATCTGCGCGTAGTAGGAAAGATCCTTCACCGCGTTGCCCAGGGAGAAGCGAAGCCCCGAAGGATCACCCGAGAGCACGAAAGGCTTGATCCGCTCCAGCGCGATGCCGGCCCCGCCCCCGCGCGCCAGCACCTCCACGAATGCCTCGGGCGCCACGCCCTGCCGGCCTGCGCAGGCTGCCGCCTCGGCCAGCAGCGCCACCATCCCCAGGGAGACGAAGTTGTGCAGCAGCTTCATGCCGTGCCCCGCCCCGGCCGGGCCCGCATGGGTCACGTTCTCGGCAAAGCAGCCCAGCAGGGGCCGCATCTCCTCGAGCAGAGCCGCCTCGCCCCCCACCAGCAGGTTGAGCCGGCCCTCGGCCGCCTCCTTCGGGGTGCGCGTCATGGGCGCATCCAGAAACCGCCCGCCGGCCGCCTGCACGGCCTGTGCCATGCGCCGCGTGGACTGCGGCAACGAGGTGGAGCAGTCGATCACGACCGCCCCGGCACGCAAGCCTTCGAGCACGCCCCCCGTGCCGGCCAGCACCGCCTCCACCTGGGGCGAGCCCGTGACCACCAGGATCACCACCTGCGCCTGGTGCGCCACCTGGCGCGCCTCGGAGACGACCCGCGCCCCGGCCGCGCGCAGCGCATCGAGCGGCTGGTTGCCGGGGTGGTCGAGCACCGTGAGCGCGTGGCCGTGGCGCAGCAGGTTGCCCGCGATGCCGTGCCCCATCAGCCCGATGCCGATCATGCCGATGTCCATGTGCTGCCTCCTTCGATGGCGAGCCGGCCAGCGGGGTCGAAGGCGCTGCCGGGCAGGCGACCAGGCCACCCGCGGCACGATCCTAACGCCGGGCACGCGAGCCGGCCCGCGCCCGCATACCATGGCGCACCCGCGCCTGTCCGTGCGCGCGATGAACGATGAAGGAACCGCGCCTTTCGGGCGTGCGCTCGAGGACCCGCGCCCTTTCGGGTGCGAAGGAGGATCGGTTGCTGGCAAAGCTCGTGGCCTGGATGGTCTCCCCGCTCGGCACGGCCCTGCTGCTCGTCGGCCTGGCCGCCTTGCTCGCCTGGTGGCCGCGGCGGCCGCGCGCCGCCGCCTGGCTGGCGGCTGCGGGCACGGTCTGGCTGCTGCTGTGGTCGAGCGCGCCCGTCAGCGATGCGTTGCGCGGCTGGATCGAGGATCAGGCCGGCCCGCGCACGGTGGCCGAGGTGCCGCTCACCGAGTTCGCTGTCGTGCTCGGAGGCAGCCTGAGCACGCCACGGCCGCCGCGTCGCCCCGATCCCGACCTCGGCATGTCCTCGGACCGCATCTGGCACGCGGCGCGCCTTTACCACGCCGGCCGGGTGCGCCGTCTGCTGCTGTGCGGGGGCAGCGCCACGCCCGGTGCGCGCAGCGCCGAATCGGACTCGATGCGCCGCCTACTGCTCGACCTGGGCGTGCCCGATTCGGCCATGCTGCTGGAGCGCACGAGCACCACCACCGCCACCAACGCCGAGCACGCCGCCGTGATGCTGCGCGCGCTGAAGGTGGACACGGTGGTGCTCGTCACCTCGGCGCTGCACATGCCCCGGGCGCGCGCCAACTTCGAGCGCGTGGGGCTGGTGGTGCACCCGGCGCCCACCGACTTCGAGGTGGTCGACGAGCCGCTGGATCTCGACCGGCTGCTGCCGCAGGCCCGTTCGCTGGACGGCAGCGCCCGGGCCTTCAAGGAGCTCCTGGGCAGGGCCGTCGGGCGCTGAGGGCCCCTGCCCTGGGCCTCGTGCCATCGGTGGACTTCCTGCTGCGCGCAAGGCCAAGCTGCCTATGGTCTCGATCATGCGCCCGAACCTGACCCTTCCTTCCCTTCCCCGCACCCGGAAGGGCCTCGGCCTTCGCGCCATCCTGCAGGGCGCCTCGCGCCTCTTCAAGGTTGTTCTCGCGGCCCTCTTCGTCGGCGCCGGCCTGGCCGCTTGCGGAGGCGGTGGCGGAGGGGGCCTGACGGAGCCGCCCCCGATCGCCGCCCCCTCGCTGCAGATCCGCTCCGGGCTCGACGGCGCCGCCGCCGGCACCTTCCAGGTCGACTTCATCTTCAGCGGCGACGTGGCCGGCTTCACCCAGAACAGCTTCAGCCTGCTGCGCGGATCGGTGGTGGCGGGCAGCTTCAAGCAGTTGAATGCGCGTGAGTTCAGCGTCCTCATCACCCCTCCTCCCAACTCCACGGGCGTGACGAGCCTGCAGGTGCGGGCGGGAGCCTTCACCGCCTTGGGCGGCCTGCTGACCAACGTCAGCGGCTACGAGTTCGCCAAGCCCTACGACACGGTCAAGCCCTCGCCCACCGAGCCCACGCCGGTGTTCAGCCACGTGATGCGCGGAACGGGAACGCAGCAGTCCGCGCTCGTGACGATCCTCTTCGACATCGACGTGGAGCCCTTGACGGCCGACAAGCTGCTGGTCGCCAGCGCCACGCCCAGCGAGTTCACGCGCGTCTCGGCCCGCGAGTACCGGGTGGTGCTGACCCCCCCGGGCACGGTCTCCGCGCTGATGCTGAAATCACTGCCCGAGGGGTCGGTGAAGGGGGCCGTGCCCGGTGGCGTGGCCACCTCGCCGGCCTATTCCTACGGCGTGTTCGTTGTGGTGCCGCCGGGCAGCTGAGGCCTGGAGCCACCCCGGCGTACTCGGGGGGGGCGAGTCGGGACAGGTGATCAGCGATCCCAGCCACGGCCGCCGATGCGTTTGCGTCAACGACCCGAGCGGACGAGCGCGCCCGCCACGGCGAAGTTCCCCGCCCCGAGGTGATGCAGCGTGTGCAGGGCCGCGTTGTCATCCGTGAAGCTCCAGCGGCCCTGCGCGAACACACGCGGGTCGGACGCGGCGGACACCACTTCCGCAAAACAGGTGTCGTAGGCTTGCTCGGTGTGCGGCTCGGGAATGAGCTGGCACTCCAGCCAGGCGCAGCAGCCGGCCTCGATCACGGGCACGCCCAGCACCGGGCCGGGGCGCGTGGCGGCAGCCAGGCCGTAGCGTTCGAACTTGTCGCTCACCTCGCGCCCGCTGCAGCTGCCCACGCCGCAGGTGGCCTCGACCAGCCCCGCCCCGGGGATGCAGATGCCGAACGCGCCGCTGGCCACCACGAGCTCGCGCGTGAAGGTGGATTTGTCGATCACCACCGCGATGCGCGGCGGCGTGAACTCCACCGGCATCGACCACGCCGCGGCCATCACGTTGCGACGGCCGGCGTGGGCGCTCGTCACCAGCACCGTCGGGCCGTGATTCAGCAGGCGGCTGGCGTGGGGGAGGTCGACGGGGAGGAAGGGCATGTGGCGGGTTGCACATGCAGCAGTGTTGGTGGGCCCTGTAGGATTCGAACCTACGACCAACGGATTAAGAGTCCGCTGCTCTACCAACTGAGCTAAGAGCCCCCAAAGATACGCACCCGAGAGTGTGGTGGGTCGTGCGTGACTCGAACACGCGACCAACGGATTAAAAGTCCGCTGCTCTACCGACTGAGCTAACGACCCACTGTCTGTAGAGCCCACGATTCTAGCCTGAACTTGGAAGGGGCTTCAGCCC
>JBJTVI010000536.1:0-4537 GCA_046081145.1 Rubrivivax sp. | reverse complement strand
CCTCCTGCGCCAGCCGCTCGCGGTAGTGCGCCTGCAGGCTCGTGGCCCCCACAGCCTCGCACACAGCCACGGCCACGCGCAGCCGGTCGGCGCTGGACAGGCCCTCGACGGGCTCGAAGAGCAGCGCGTCGTGGCTGGCCTGCGTGTGCGCGATCGCCGTGTCGCGGAAGCGCCGGCACGCGTGCACGCGGCTGCCGGGCTCGAGGCCTGCGGCGCGGTCGATGACGTCGGTGGCCAGGGCCGGTTGGGGTGTCGTGGTCACTTGGCGGGCTCCAGTTGCGTGGGCAGGGGCGAGGCCACCCATTCGTCACCGAACACCTCGGGCTCGGCAAAGGCTTGCATGCGGGCGTAGTGGTGCTCGATGTCCTCGGCCCACAGCAGCCCGATGATCGAAGTTGCCAGGCGCTGCGCGCCGTCGCTGATGGCCGGGATGTCGCCGGTGATCACGCCCAGCGAGAGGGCGGCCGGGTAGGTGAAGCAGTGGATGCGCTCGAGCCCAGGGCAGTCGTGCCCGGCCCTGGGCTGGAACTCGAAGTCGGGCCCGAGGTCGGGGCTGGCGCGCAGTTCGGCATCCTCGAGCCCGCGCGGGGGCTCGAAGCGATCGCCCCAGGTGCGCACGTGCGGCGCGAGGTGGCGCAGCATGGGGCGTTGCGACCAGTCCACCGAAAAGCCGGTGGCGAAGATGAGGAAGTCAAGCGCGAGGGGGCCGGCGCTCGTGCGCACCTGCAGTTCTTCACCATCCCACTGCGCGCCTTGCACCGCGCACCCGAGGTGGAAGTAGGCATTCGGGTGGCGCGAGACGCGCAGCGTGCTGTTGCGCGGCGGGGGTACCTGCTGCGCGTGGATGTAGCGGCGCACGCGCCACTTCCAGTCGTCGCTCAGCCGGGCATGCCCGTGCACGAAGCCGGGGCTGCCGGCGCCCTTGCCTTTGTTGATGCGCGGGATGTCGGAACGGCGCACGAGCAGGTGCACGCGCGCCGCCCCGCACTCCAGTGCCGTGGCGGCGCTGTCCATGGCCGAGGCGCCGGCACCCACCACGCCCACGCGCAGGCCGCGCAGCAGGGCGTGGTCGAGCTCGTCGGCGGAGTGCGCCCAGTGCCTGCGCGGCAGGGCGTGGGCCCATTCGGGTACCCAGGGGCCGCCCAGGCCGGCGCGGCCGGTGGCCAGCACCACGCGGCGGGCGTGGCGCTCGAGCATGGTGCCATCCTGGGCCTGGATGCGCAGGCGCACGAGCGAGTCGGCCTGAGGCCAGATGTCGGTGACGAGGTGCGCGTTGTGCACCTGCAGCCCGAGCACGCGGCGGTACCAGCGCAGGTAGTCCATCCACTGCAGGCGTGGGATCTTGTCCAGGGCCTCCCAGGCCTCGGGCCCGAACTGGGCCTCGAACCACGCGCGAAAGGTGAGGCTCGGGATGCCCAGTGCCGGCCCGGCGAGCTGCTTGGGCGAGCGCAGTGTCTCCATGCGCGCGGTGGTGGCCCAGGGCCCCTCCAGGCCCTCGGGGGAGGCGTCGTAGACGCTCACGGCCAGGCCGCGGTGCTGCATGGCCGCCTGCAACGCCAGCCCCGACATGCCGCCGCCCACGATGGCCACATCGGCCACCGGGTGGCCGTCGCGTTCGAGCGCGGGCGTCCAGCGCGGGGCGGGGAGCTGCAGGGCGGCGAGCTCCCAGGCCAGGCGCTCTTCGAGCGCAGCGAGCCCGGGCGCCAGGCCAGATGCCGGGCTGGGGGCCAGGCTGGGGGCCAGGCCGGGTGCCCAGGCGGGTACGGTGCCCGGTGCAGAGCTCACCGTGCCCTCACTTCACCTCGATGTTGGCGTCCTTGACGATGCGGCCCCACTTCACGATCTCGGCGGCCAGATGGTCGGCCAGCTGCCTGGGCGTGCCGCCCAGGGTGCTGGCGCCGATCTCGGCCAGGCGCTTGCGCACCGCAGCGTCGGCGATCACCTCGTTGGCCGCGGCGTTCATCCGCTCGATGACCGGCGCCGGCGTGCCCTTGGGGGCGAGCAGGGCAAACCAGGTGGTGGACATCAGCTTGGGCGCACCGAGCTCGACCATCGTCGGCACGTCGGGCAGCGCGGGCGAGCGCTGAGGGGCCATCACGCCGATGGCGCGCACGCGCCCGGCCTTGACCTGCGCCGCGATGCCGGGAATGAGCTGGAACATGAGCTGCAGCTCGCCGCTGATCAGATTGGTGGTGGCGTTGCCGGGGTTGGAGAAGGGCACGTGCACCATCTGCGCGCCGTACTCGCGCGAGTAGAGCTCGCCGGCCAGGTGCATGCTGCTGCCGATGCCGGTGGAGCCGTAGCTGAGCTTGCCGGGGTTGGCCTTGACGTAGGCGTTGAACTGGGGGAGGTCGCGAATGGGCAGGTCGTTGGTGACCACCAGGATGTTGGGCACCTCGGCCAGCAGTGCGATGGGCAGGAAATCGCGTTGCGAGTCGTAGCCCATCTGCTTGTACATGGCCTGGTTCACGGCAAGCGTGCCGGCCCAGGAGAAGAGGAAGTTGTAGCCGTCGCCTGCCGCCTGGGCGGCAGCGGTGGCGCCCACGATGCCGTTGGCGCCGGGTTTGTTGTCCACCACAAAGGTGGCCTTCAGGCGCTTGGCGAGTTCCTCCGCAAAGATGCGCGCGATGGTGTCGCCCGTGCCGCTGCCGCCGGGCGAGGGCACGATGAGGCGGATGGTGCGGCCGGCTGCCGGCCAATCGGCCTGTGCGGCGGCAGGTGTGGCGGCCAGCGCCCCGAGCAGGGCGGCCAGGCCCGCCGCGCACAGGGCAGCCAGCGAGCCCCGGCGCGAGCCGGGAGCCGAACGGACGAAGCGGGAGACGGGCAACAGGTTGGGCATGGCAGCGGAGCGGGTGCGTGGTGAACGGCCCCTCAAGCGTACCGGAAGCCCGGGCGGCCGAGCCCCGGGCCTGACCCGGTGGCCCCGGCCCGGGCCCGCTTCGGGCGAGCGCCTGCGCCGCTACTCCGTCAGGCTTCGCAGGCTCTCGGCCAGCACGATC
Source organism: Rubrivivax sp. (assembly GCA_046081145.1). Lineage (GTDB taxonomy): Bacteria > Pseudomonadota > Gammaproteobacteria > Burkholderiales > Burkholderiaceae_C > Rubrivivax. Next base: position 1,538 of record JBJTVI010000536.1, on the reverse strand, counting down.
CCTTCAGCCAGGACGATGCCCTCGGCCAGGACGATGCCCTCCGCGAGCACGATGCCCTCGGCCAGGACGATGCCTTCGGCCAGGACGATGCCTTCGGCCAGGACAATGCCTTCGGCGAGGACGATGCCCTCGGCCAGCACGATGCCCTGGGGCGAGAGGTAGCTGGTGCCGGTTTTCGCCGCCGGAGCCAGCGTGGTGCAGTGGTTGCGCAGCCCCGTGCGGTTGGCGCGAACCGTCTCGGCCACCCGGGACAGCGGCGCGAGCAGGCCATTGCGCGCCGCGATCGCGCCCGATGCCAGCGTGACCTGCGCCTCGGTGCTGCAGGCCAGGCCCGTGGCCAGCGTGACCCCCGCACCGAAGTAGGTGAGCCGGCTCGTGCCCAGCCGTGCGGCGGTGATCGCCGAGGGGAAGGTGGCGCCGGGGGTGGTGGTCGTGGCGGGCCACCAGGCCAGGCTGGCCCGCTGCGGTGGCAGGCTCGGGCTCCACGCCACGCGGTGATCCCAGGCCTCGTGGTACGTCTGGAAGAGCGCGTCGCCCGTGACGAGGTGGTTGCCCCCCGCGTGCACGATCTGGCTCCAGGGCCGGCCGCCCTGCGGCACGATGCGGGCGGTGGGGCCCGGCAGGGTCTGTCCGGCGGCCAGCAGGTTCGCCCCCGGGGCGATGCGCCCGGCCTCGATGTCGGCCCGCAGGTTGGGCCGGATCGCCCGTGCCACCCGCACCGCACCGTCGGCGTTGACCATCCCCGAGCCCTGCTCGAGCAGGCTCTCCGAGCCGCCCGTGGGCTCGGCCGTGTACTGCAGGATTGCCTTGATCAGCGGAGGCGTGAACCCTGGGTTGGCTTGGAGCATCAGCGCCACGGTGCCCGCCACGGCGGGTGCCGCGATCGAGGTGCCGCTGAGCATCATCACCTGGTCGGAGGAGGTGGTGCCATTGAGCGTGGGGAACAGCGTCGGGTTGCTGGCGGGCAGCCACGCACGCTGCAGCGTGTCCTGGGCCAGGGCGCCGAGCACCCGGTAGCCCGGGGCGACGAGGTCGGGCTTGAGGATCTGGTCGCGCTGCGTGACCTGCCCCGCGGCATCGCGCACCAGGACGCCGCGAGCGGGCCCGCGGGAGCTGAAGGCGGAGATGCCATCGTCGCGGCGGTCGATCGTCGAGCGCGTGTGCAACGCGCCCACGGTGATGGCCGTGGGCTCGATGCCCGGCGAGCCGATCGAGCCGAAGCGCACCTGCCCCGAGGCGCCCTTGCCGTAGTTGCCGGCAGCCACCACCACCGTCACGCCGGCGGCCGTTGCGCCGCGGACGGCCTCGCACAGCGGGTCGCGCGCATGCGATTCCGCGGCGTCGGTGGACAGGCTCAGGTTGATGACGCGGATGTTGAGCGAGCGGCTGTGGTGCACCACCCAGTCGATGGCCGACAGCACCGAGCTTTCGGTGCCCATCCCGGAGTCATCGAGCACCTTGAGGTCGTACAGGCTGGCGCCGGGCGCCACACCGGTGGAGTCGGGGTTCCGACCGAAGGCCCGCCCGGCGGCCACCGA
>JBJTVI010000535.1:0-2207 GCA_046081145.1 Rubrivivax sp. | reverse complement strand
CGCAACGAGCTCAAGGGCATTCCCATCACTTCGGGCACCAAAGTCTCGGAAGTGCTCGGCGCCAAGGTGCTGGAAGCCGACTACGAGATGAAGGAAGGCGACAGCCTGCGCAGCAAGATCAAGCAGGTGGCCTCGGGGCGCTTCGGCGTCACGACCGAATACCTCGTCAGCGCCGACCAGATCCAGATCAAGATGGCGCAGGGCGCCAAGCCCGGCGAAGGCGGTCAGCTGCCCGGCCACAAGGTCAGCGACTACATCGCCAAGCTGCGCTTCTCGGTGCCGGGTGTCGGCCTCATCAGCCCACCGCCGCACCATGACATCTACTCGATCGAGGACCTGGCGCAGCTGATCCACGACCTGAAGAACGCCAACCCCCGTGCCTCGATCAGCGTCAAGCTGGTCAGCGAGGTCGGCGTCGGCACGGTGGCCGCGGGCGTGGCCAAGTGCAAGGCCGACCACGTCGTGATCGCCGGCCACGACGGCGGCACGGGCGCCTCGCCCTGGTCGTCCATCAAGCACGCGGGCACGCCCTGGGAGCTGGGTCTGGCCGAGACGCAGCAGACGCTCGTGCTCAACCGGCTGCGCAGCCGCATCCGCGTGCAGGCCGACGGCCAGATGAAGACGGGCCGCGACGTGGTGATCGGCGCGCTGCTGGGGGCCGACGAGTTCGGTTTTGCCACCGCGCCGCTCGTGGTGGAGGGCTGCATCATGATGCGCAAGTGCCACCTCAACACCTGCCCGGTGGGCGTGGCCACGCAGGACCCGGTGCTGCGGCGCAAGTTCGCCGGCAAGCCCGAGCACGTCGTCAACTACTTCTTCTTCGTGGCGGAAGAGGCGCGCCAGATCATGGCGCAGCTGGGCATCCGGCGCTTCGACGAGCTGATCGGCCGCGCCGACCTGCTCGACACGCGCAAGGGCATCGCCCACTGGAAGGCCCGGGGCCTGGACTTCAGCCGCATCTTCCACCAGCCTCTCGTGCCGGCCGAGGTGCCGCGCCACCAGACCGAGGTGCAGGATCACGGCCTGGACCGGGCGCTGGATCTCAAGCTGATCGAGCGCTGCCGCCCCGCCATCGAGCGTGGCGAGAAGGTGCAGTTCATGGAGGAAGTGCGCAACGTCAACCGCTCGGTGGGTGCGATGCTCTCGGGCGAGCTCGTGCGCCGGCGGCCGGAGGGGCTGCCGGACCACACCGTCTTCATGCAGATGGAGGGCACCGGCGGGCAGAGCTTCGGCGCTTTCCTGGCCACGGGTGTCACGCTGTACCTGATCGGCGACGCCAACGACTACACGGGCAAGGGCCTGTCGGGCGGGCGCGTGGTGGTGCGCCCGAGCATCGACTTCCGTGGCGAGGCCACGCGCAACATCATCATCGGCAACACGGCGCTTTACGGCGCCACCAGTGGCGAGGCCTTCTTCCGTGGCGTGGCCGGCGAGCGCTTTGCAGTGCGGCTGTCCGGCGCCACAGCGGTGGTGGAGGGCACCGGCGACCACGGCTGCGAGTACATGACCGGCGGCACGGTGGCCGTGCTCGGCCGCACGGGGCGCAACTTTGCCGCCGGCATGAGCGGCGGCGTGGCCTACGTCTACGACGAGGATGGCAGCTTTGCCGCGCGCTGCAACCTCTCGATGGTGGCCCTCGACAAGGTGCTGCCGGCGGCCGAGCAGGCCGCGGCCAGCCCGGCTGCCGGCTGGCACCGTGGCCAGAGCGACGAGCAGCAGCTGCGCAAGCTCGTGGAGGACCACCACCGCTGGACGGGCTCGCTGCGGGCGCGCGAGATCCTCGACGACTGGGCGCACGCACGCGCACGCTTCGTCAAGGTGTTCCCGAACGAATACAAGCGCGCGCTGACGCAGGCCGCCGAGCGAGCCGCCGTGGCGCAGGCGGCCGCGGCGGTACCGGCCAAGTAAGGCCCGGCCACCTCCGCCCGGACCCATCGAACGACCGACCGACCACCGAACGACTCCTGGCCCGCACGCCCGCCTATCCCGGGCGCCAGCCACCCCCACAGGACCACACATCATGGGAAAGACCACCGGATTCCTCGAGTACGAGCGCCTCGAGGAGGGCTACGAGCCCGTGCCGCAGCGCCTGAAGACGTGGCAGGAATTCGTCATCGGGTTGTCGCAGGAGCAATCGAAGGTGCAGGGCGCGCGCTGCATGGATTGCGGCACGCCCTTTTGCAACAGCGGCTGCCCGGTCAACAACA
>JBJTVI010000534.1:0-9182 GCA_046081145.1 Rubrivivax sp. | reverse complement strand
CTCGACTCGGACATCGTGATGCAGTTCGACGAGTGCACGCCCTACGAGACCAAGGGCGAGCTCACCACTGAGGCGCAGGCGCGCGCCTCGATGGAGCTCTCGCTGCGCTGGGCGCGGCGCAGCCGCGACGAGTTCGAGCGGCTGGCCAACCGCAACGCGCTCTTCGGCATCGTGCAAGGCGGCATGTTCGAGGGCCTGCGCGAGGAGTCACTCGCGCAGCTCGTGGAGCTGGAGCTGCCCGGCTACGCCATCGGCGGCGTGAGCGTGGGCGAGCCCAAGGAGGACATGCTGCGCATCATGGCGCACACCCCGCACCGGCTGCCCGCGCACAAGCCACGCTACCTGATGGGCGTGGGCACGCCCGAAGACCTGGTGGAGAGTGTCTCGCAGGGCGTGGACATGTTCGACTGCGTGATGCCCACGCGCAACGCGAGGAACGGCCACCTCTTCACGCGCTTTGGCGACCTGAAGATCCGCAACGCCCGCCACAAGGCCGACCTGCGCCCCCTGGACGAGAGCTGCACCTGCTACACCTGCGCCGGCCACACCGATGCGCAGGGGCGCGTCTCGGGCGGCTTCAGCCGCGCCTACCTGCACCACCTGGACCGCTGCGGCGAGATGCTCGGCCCGATGCTGGCAAGCCTGCACAACCTGCACTACTACGTGAACCTGATGCGCGAGGTGCGTGAGGCGCTCGACGAAGGGCGCTTTGCCGCGTGGCGCGCGAGTTTTCATGCCGACCGCGCGCGCGGCATCGGGTGAGGCGATAGGCTTGCGGCGATGAATCCCACCGCCGTGCGTGTCCGTGCGCCTGCGCCTGCCGCGTGGCCGACCACCGGGTTGGCGCCGCTCACGCACCACGAGATCCTGGCGCTCGTCGAGCCCTTCGTGCGCGCGGGTCTGGCGCCGGACATGGCCGCCAGCGACCGGGCGGCGCGACGCGTGGTGTTTCGTGCATGCACGGTTGCGCCCAGCGGGCTGCCCGGGCTGCCGCCAGAGCTGGCGGCGCAGCCGTTGGTGGAATCGTGGACGCTCGACGCCAGCGACGACGATGAGCTCGGACTCACGCGTGAACTCGGCTGGCCCCAGGGCCCGGCGGCGCGGCTGGAGGGCCGCTGCCCAGAGGCCTCGAGCGAGGCGCTGGCGGCGCTGCTGGCCTCGATGCGCGGCGTGTCGCCCGGGCAGCTCTTCGTGAGCGCGGCAGGCCCGGGCGGGGAGGTGGCCCTGGGCGGCCTGACGCAGCGCCTGGCTGCCCCCGCGCGGGCGGCGGCCGGCGAGCCCACGCTCGTGCTCAAGGCCGCGCAGGCGCAGCTGGGCGGGCTCACGCTGCGCATGAGCCTGTCGGGCGTGGGGGGCTATCCGGCCGAGGTGGAGCTGCTGCGGCCTTCCGGCGCGCCCGTGCACCTGCCGCACGACCTGCTGGCCGTTCTGGGCCGCGCCTGGGAGCCGCTGACCGAGCTCAGCCGCGGCTGGGTGGGTCGCGTGACGGTGCGCGGTGAGGAGCCGCGCCGCAGCCGCGAGGCGCGCGCGCGCTTGGGCCAGATGCTGGCCCACCTCGCGCGCACGCTGGCCGAGCCACCGCCTCAGTTCCACGCCCGCCACCGCGCGGCGCGCTGGGGCGTCGTGGCGCGTGGCCTCACGCCCTGGCTCGTGGGGCTGGGCGTGGTGGCAGTGGCGCTGTGGGCGCGCCAGCACGGGGGCAGTTCGGTGCTGGCGCTGCTGGCCAACGTCGCCCCGCCGCTGCTGATGGGCCTGTTCTTCGTGCGGCGCGAGATGCCGCGCATCGCGCTGCCGCGCTGGCCCGCGCGGCTCGCCGACGACGCCTGGCCCGTGCCGGCCCGACCCACGAACCCGAAGCGCGCGTGAACGTCCCACCGGTTTCCATCACCGCCGCCAAGGCCACGCTGCTCGAGCAGTTCGCGCAGCCGCTCTTGCGCCAGCGCGCCACGATGCTGTGGGGCAGCCGTGGCGTGGGCAAGAGCTCCATCGTCCACCAGGTGGCCGCGCACCACGGCGTGCCGCTCACCGACCTGCGCCTGACGACCCTGGAGCCGGTGGACATCCGCGGCGCCCTCTACGCCGACGACCGGCAGGGCCGCACGGTGTGGTTCCCGCCGGAGTTTCTGCCCGGGCCCGAGGCGCCCGCGGGCATCCTGTTCCTGGACGAGCTCACCGCCGCCGACCCGCGGCTGCAGGTGTCTGCCTACTCGCTGATCCTGGACCGGCGCTCGGGCAACTACCGGCTGCCCGAGGGCTGGATGGTGGTGGCCGCGGGCAACGCGAGTTTTCACGGCGCGGTGAGCCACGACATGGGCACGGCGCTGGCCGACCGCATGTTCCACCTGAATGTGCAGGCCTCGGTGGAGGCCTTCCTCGCCTACGCCATCGAGCGGGGCCTGGCGCCCGAGGTGATGGCCTACCTGCGCGTGCGGCCCGACCGCCTGGACGACACCGCGGCGCAGCTCGAGGGCGACCACCTCGTGGGCGCGAGCCCGCGCGGCTGGGAGGATGTCTCGCGCGTGCTGCAGGCGACGCTCTCGGACGAGGCGCGCCAGGTGCTCGTGCGCGGGCGCATCGGCGCGGCCAACGCGGCCGAGTTTTTCGGCGTGCTGCGTGAGCTGCGCGCCGGCGCCGACGTGCTCGCGCTGATGGCGGCTGAGCCGGGTGCGGCCACCGCAGCGCTGCTGCCGCGCACGCTGGAGGGGCTGTATGGCCTGGTCTACGGGCTGCTGGGCGCAGCCACTTCCGCGCAGGCGGTGGCCCGCGCGCTGGCCATCGTCGGGCAGCTCGGCGACATCCGCGCCAGCCAGCCCCTGCCGCTGCGCGAGGTGCGCACGCTGGCGGTGGAGCTGCTGGCGCAGCGCGCGCTGGGCAGCGGCTTCGAGCTGGCGATCCTGGACAGCCCGGTGTACCGGGCGCACATGCGCGAGCGCAGCGGGGGATGAGCGCAGTGGAAAGCGCAGCCGAAAGCGCAGTCGAAAGCGCGGCCGAGACTGCCGCTCAGCATGCGCATCGCGGCGTGCGCGCGGTGCAGCACCTGATCGAGCATGCACCGGGCAGTGGGGCGCTGGCGCTGTGGGCGGCCCACTGCGACCTGCCGGGCTCGGAACACGGGACCGAAGAGGGCGACGACAGCGCCGACGAGCCGCCGGCCGTCACCACCGACGGCCGCACGCTCTTCTATGCCCTGGCCTTCGCCGGCCTGCCCCTGCGCGAGCAGGCCGGCTGGGTCGCGCACGCCGTGCTGCACGTGGCGCTGCGCCACGTGCCGCGGCGCGAGGCCTGGCGTGCGCGCCGGGGGCACGTCGACGCACAGCTGTGGAACCTGTGCGCCGATGCGGTGGTGCAAAGCGCCCTGGCCCACCTGCGCTGGCTCGACCGGCCCGCGGGCGTGGCCGATCTGCCCACCCTCCTCGACCAGGTGCTCGAGCGCACCGAGCCCGAAGAGGCGGCGCTGCTGAACTGGGACGTGGAGCGGCTCTACGCCGCCTGCGACGACCGTGACGCACAAGGGCGCGACGGCCGGCGCGCCGCACGGCTGCGCCGCCTCGGCCAGGGCCAGGCCGCCGATCTGCTCGAGCCTGCGCATGGCGAGCACGCGCCACGCCCCGAGGAGGAGGCGCAGCATGCGCGCGACTGGTGCGAGCGCGTGCTGCGCGGCCAGGCCGACGACGGCCCGCAGGCCCTGGTGCGCGTGCTGCTGGCCGACCTGCCGCGCACGCGCACGCCCTGGGAGCAGGTGCTGCGCGCGCACCTCGGGCGGGCGCTGTCGCGCCGCGTCGCGCTCAACTGGTCGCGCCCGAGCCGCGCGTGGCTCGCCAACCGCGGCCGCGCCGGCGCCGACGGAACGGGTCGCCTACCCTGGGAGCCCGGCATCACCGCCTCACGCCGCGTGCCGCGACTGGTGGTGGTGGCCGACGTCTCGGGCTCGATCGACAAGCAGCTGCTGGCGCGCTTCTCGCGCGAGATCGTCACGCTCACGCGGCGCCTGGAGGCGCCGTGGACGCTGGTGGCGGGTGACGACGCGGTGCGCACCGTGCGCCACTTCGAGCCGGGCCGCGGGGACTTCGGCGAACTGCCCACGCGCGGCGATGGAGGCACCGACTTCGCGCCGCTGCTGGAGGAAGCCGAGCGCCACCGGCCTGACCTGATCGTGGTGCTGACCGACCTGGATGGGCCGGCCCATAAGCGGCCGCGCTGCCCGGTGCTGTGGGCGGTGCCGCAATCCGGCCTGGCTGCCGGGCTGGGCAGCGGCACCGGCCCCGCCCGTGCAGCGCAGCCGACGCCCGTGCCGCCCTTCGGGCAGGTGCTCGCGCTGCGCGCTTGAGCGCGGCTGCAGGGCCCGCGCCCGCGAGGGCGCTGGTCGCCTGCACCCGGGTGGGCGCTAGTAGTTGAACATCCGGTCGTGCGAGAGCGACAGCCGCACGAGCACGTTGGGCATCGCGAACTCGGCCGGCTTGCCGGCGAGGTCGGCCTCGCCCAGGCCGCGCGCCTTGGCCGACATGCCCGAGACGTAGAAGCGTACGCCGCCGGCGGCCAGCGCGTCAAAGTGCTCGCGCAGCTTGCCGGTGCCCAGGCCGGCGAGGTTGTCGAGCACGGCGTCGCGGATCAGCAGCGCGGCGTCGCCGGCCAGGAAGACCGAGACCTGGTGGCCCTCCTCCAGGGCGGCGCGCGCCACCAGCAGCGCCAGTGCGGCGCGGGTGGGGGACTCGGGCCCGTGGGTGGCGTGAACGAGGATGCTGCTCATGGGGTCTCTCCTGGCCTCATGGAGCCTGATGGGGTCTCTGGGTTCATCTGAATCAACTGACGGGCTGCCCAGTGGCGGGGCGCCTCACCCTGCGCCGCGCGCTTCCACGGGCTGCTCATGGCGCCTGGGCTCGATGGGCGTGCCCTCCAGCGTGGTGCGCGCCTGCCGGTAGCAGTCGGCCTGCGCCGGCACGACGACGCCCGATTGGGCGGACTCCGTCCAAATGTGCGCGCCAATCTGCACCCAGTCCGGGTCGTCGAAGGTGCCGCGAGACACGCCGCGATACTCGGGCCAGCGATCGAAGGTGAGGGTGACCGGGGTGCTGCAGCGCGGGCAGAAGTGCAGGTGCACGGCCTGGCCGCTGGTCTGCGAGCGGTGGTCGTAGACGCGCAGCTCGCCCTGGATCTCCATGGCCTCGATAGGGAACATCGACTCTGCGTAGGAGGTGCTACCCGTCATCTTCTGGCAAAAGCGGCAATGGCACACGAGAGTGCGCATCGCCGGCCCGCGGACCCGGTAACGCACTGCCCCGCACAGGCAGCCTCCTTCGTGCACGTCCGACATTGGCGTCTCCTGTCTCCTGCTGGGTTTCACTTCGTGGCGGGGTGGCTCTGCCAGGCGCGGTGGGCCCACGGCTCACACTGCACGCTGATCGAGCAGCCAGCTCCCCCCCTCGAACTGCCTGAGATTCTCGTGCAGCCACGGCAGCGCCTGTGCCAGCGCGGCGTGTAGCGTGTGCGGCGGGTTGAACACGAAGACGCTGCTGCCGGCCATGCCGAAACCCCGTGCATCGGGCTGCTGCACGGTCAGCCGCGCGTGCAGCCAGCCCTTGGGTGCAATGGCCTGCAGCCGCCGCGGCAACTCGCGCGCCGCCACGCGCCCGACCTGCGGGTACCACACCACGTAGACGCCCTCGGCAAAGCGCGCGAGCGCCTCGCGCAGCGTGGCCACCACGCGTGCGTAGTCGCGCTCGAGCTCGTAGCTTGGGTCGATCAGCACGAGCGCGCGCCGCGTGGGCGGGGGCAGCACGGCCTTGAGGGCCTCGAAGCCATCGGCCAGCGCCACCTCCACGCCGGGGCGCCGGCCCAGGCGGGCGGCCAGGGTGCGCACGTCGCTGGGGTGCAGCTCGAACAGGCGCAGGTCGTCCTGCCTGCGCTGCAGCGCCTGCGCGATCGCGGGCGAGCCCGGGTAGTTGCGCAGGGTGCCCGAGCGGTTGAACGCGGCCAGCCGGGCCAGGTAGCGGGCCACCAGTGGCGGGGCGTCGTTGCGGCCCCACAGGCGCGCCGCACCCTGTGCGCTCTCGGCCTTCTTGCGCGCTACCGCGCTCGAAAGCGAGTACTCACCTGCCCCGGCATGCGTGTCCACGAAGCGCCAGCCCTTGTCCTTGAGGTTCAGGTACTCCAACGCGTGCACGAGCACGGCGTGCTTGAGCACGTCCCCGTGGTTGCCGGCGTGGAAGGCGTGGCGGTAGGCAAGCATGGGCGGAATGTAGGCGATGGCGCGGCGCCTACACTGGCTGCGCCCGCGCCATGGATTCCACCCCACAGCAAGTCCCCGCCGCCAGCCAGCAGGCCGATCCCGCCGCCATCGACCACGCGCTGCAGGCCCTCGTCGAGGACGCGCAGCGCCCGCTGGCGAGCCTGTCGGTGCTGGCCATCCGCCAGGGCCAGGTCGTGTACGAGGCCCACTTCGGCTGGCGCAGCGTCGAGCAGCGCCTGCCCGCCGTCGGCCGCACGCTCTACCGCATCGCCTCCGTCTCCAAGCTCGTGACGGCGATCGCCGTGATGCAGCTCGTGGAGGCCGGGCGCCTGGCGCTGGACGCAGACGTGGGCGAGGTGCTCGGCATGGCGCTGCGCCACCCGGCGCACCCGCACGCGCGCCTGACGGTGCGCATGCTGATGAGCCACACCTCGTCGCTGCGCGACCCTGACGACCTGCTGCCCGTGGCCCCCGGCCAGAGCCTGCAGGAGACGTTGGGCGGTGCGCAGGCGCAGGCCTGGTGGGCGCCCGAGCCCGGGCGCGGCCCCGGCGCGGGCTGGTTCCAGTACGCCAACACCAATCAGGTGGTGCTGGGCACGGTGGTGGAGCGGCTCACGGGGCGCTGCTTCGACGAGCAGGTGCGCGCGAGCGTGCTCGCTCCGCTTTCAATCGATGGCGGGTTCCTGCCGCTGCGCGACCTTGCGCCCGGCCAGGAGAGTGACCTCGCCACGCTCTACCGGCGCGACGTCGAGGGCCGCTGGGTGCCGCAGGGCCCGGACCGCACGGGCGTGCGCACGGCCCCGATGTGGCCGCTGGACGATTACGTGCCCGGGCGCAACGCCGCGCTCTTCGGCCCGCAGGGGGCGATGCGGGTGAGCGTGCCCGGGCTGGGGCGGCTCATGCGTGCCCTCATGGGTGGGGGCGCGCTCGAAGGTGTGCGCATCTTGCGCGAGGAGACGGTGCGCGCGATGTTCGAGTCGCAGTGGCGCTTTCGGGCCGATGGCGCCGACGGCAACGGCCACGACCAAGACCAAGACCAAGACCAAGACCACGCCGACGACCACGCCGACGGCCACGCCAGCGGCAACGGCAACACCCACCACGGGCTCTTCCAGGAGTGGGGCCTGGGTGTGCAGCGCTTCGGCGCCCTGCCCGGCGGGCTCACGGGCGTGGGCCACCTCGGCCAGGCCTGGGGGCTGCTGTCGGGCTTCGTCTTCGACCCCGCGACCGCGGGCGGTGTGGTCTACGCCATGGGCGGCACCTCGGCCGAGCCCGAGGATCACCCCGGGCTGCACTCGCCTTTCGCGCGCTGGGAGGAGCGGGTGCTGGAGCTGCTCGGGCCGCTGACCCGGGGCTGAGAGACTAAGCTGCGCGCATGAACGCTTCCCTCTTCGACCCCCTTCGCATGGGCGACATCGACCTTGCCTCCCGCATCGTCATGGCCCCCCTCACGCGCAACCGCGCGCCCGGCAGCGTGCCCACGCCGCTGATGGCCACCTACTACGCGCAGCGCGCCGACCCCGCCACGGGCGCGGGCCTGATCGTGAGCGAGGCCACGCAGGTCTGCCCCGAGGGCCAGGGCTATGGCGACACGCCCGGCATCCACAGCGCCGAGCAGGTGGCGGCGTGGAAGCCGGTGACGGCGGCGGTGCACGCGCGCGGCGGGCGCATCGTGTGCCAGCTCTGGCACGTCGGGCGCATCTCGCACGTGGACGTGCAGCCGGGTGGTGTGGCGCCTGTCTCCTCCACGGCGCGCGCCGCGCAGAGCAAGACCTGGGTGCACGGTGCCTTCGTGGCCTGCTCGGCGCCGCGGGCGCTGCGCGCCGACGAGATCCCGAGCATCGTCGCGGCCTATGCGCATGCGGCGCGTTGCGCACTCGACGCTGGCTTCGACGGCGTGGAGGTGCACGCGGCCAACGGCTACCTGATCGACCAGTTCCTGCGCGACAGCATCAACGACCGCACGGACGAATGGGGCGGCTCGATCGAGAACCGCACGCGGCTGTTTGCCGAGGTGGTGCACGCGGTGTCCGCGGCCGCCGGGCCCGGGCGCACGGGGGTGCGGCTGTCACCGGTGAACCCGGGCAACGACGCCGGCCAGGACAGCGACCCCCCGGCCCTCTACGGCCGCGCGGTGGCGCGCATCGCCGCGCTGCGCCTGGCCTACCTGCACGTGATCGAAGGCCAGACGGGCGGCGCGCGCGACATCGCGCCTTTCGACTACGCGGGGCTGCGCGCGGCCTGCGGGGCGCAGACCTGGATGGTCAACAACGGCTACGACGGCGCGATGGCGCGCGAGGCGGTGGCTAGCGGTCAGGCCGACCTCGTGGCCTTCGGCAAGCCCTTCATCGGCAACCCCGATCTGGCGCGTCGCCTGCGCGAGGGCCTGCCGCTGGTACAGGCCGACCGCGCGACGTTCTACGGCGGGGGGCCCACGGGCTACATCGACTATCCGGAGTCTGCGGAGTCAGCGGGGGTTGCGGGGGTTGGGGCGGCTCCCTGATCAGCGCCCCACGCGCGCCCGAAACAGCTCGCGCAGGTTCACCTCCCGCGGGCCCGGCTGCAGCGTGAACGCATCGCCCGCGCCCACCTCGCCCTCCTCGATCACGGCCAGGTAGGCGCCGCAAAACCCGCTTTGCGCCATCAGCGCCACCGCCTGCGCAAAGCCCATCGCGCCGCCGAACTTGGCGCAGGGCAGGCGCGGCTCGGTCACGGCCAGCACGCAGCCCGGCAGCACGAGCCGGTCGCCGACCCAGAGCATCGTCTCGTCCAGGCCGCCGAGCGTCAGGTTTTCGCCCAGCGAGCCCGGGGGCAGCGCCTCGTCCCACAGCGACAAGCGTGCCTGCGCCCGCACGGTCTGCCAGAAGGGGTAGTGCAGCGCCGGGTAGGCATAGACGGCCTTGGTCGGCCCGCCGTGCAGGCTCGTCTGTGCCTGCTCGTCGCCCGCCAGGCCGAG
>JBJTVI010000533.1:0-2325 GCA_046081145.1 Rubrivivax sp. | reverse complement strand
CTGGGGTTTCGTGCCCGACGAGAATATCGTCGGCAAGGCGTTCTTCGTCTGGATGAACTTCGGCAACCTGGGCCGCATCGGCCCGTTCCACTGAAGGCCTGTTCCATGACCCGTTCTGGTTTCCAGCGCCCACGCAGCAGGCAGCGTGGCCTCACGCTGTTCGGCCTGCTGTTCTGGGCCCTCATCATCGGCTTCGCCGGTTACATGGTGGTGCGCGTGCTGCCCACGGTGACCGAGTACCTGACGATCCAGCGGGCCGTCGACAAGATCGCCGCCGAGCAGCCCTCCACCGTGGCCGAGGCACGAGCCGCCTTCGACCGCCAGAAGGAATTGGAGTACTCCATCAATGCCGTCACCGGCAAGGATCTGCAGGTGACCAAGGAGAACGACCGCGTCGTGCTGGCCTTCTCTTACGACAAGGAGATCCCGGTCATGGGCCCGGTCTACATCCTCATCAAGTACGAGGGCCGCTCCAAGCCCGCCCGCTGAGGAGCCCCCGCCCCGTGGCCGCCGACCCCCGCCTCGATTCGCTCCAGCGCCGGCTGGGCCACCGCTTCGCCAACCCGGCGCTGCTGCTGCGCGCGCTCACGCACCGCAGCTTCGGCGCCGACCATAACGAGCGCCTGGAGTTCCTGGGCGACGCGGTGCTGGCGCTGGCGGTGTCCGAACTGCTGTACGAGCGCTTCTCGGGCAGTGACGAGGGCGACCTCACGCGCGTGCGCGCCCACTTGGTGCGCGAGGACAGCCTGCACAAGGCCGCGCTGGCGCTGGGCCTGCCCGAGTTGCTGCGCCTGTCGGAGGGCGAGGCCCGCGGCGGCGGTGCGCAGCGCCCGTCGATCCTGGCCGACGCGCTGGAAGCGCTGATCGGCGCCGTGTTCCAGGACGGCGGCTACGCCAAGGCACGCGCGCTGGTGCAGGGCCTGTTCGGCGAGGTCATCCAGGCCACCGAGGCCGAGAGCTGGACGAAGGACGCCAAGACCGAGCTGCAGGAGTGGCTGCAGGCGCGCCGCATCGCCGTGCCCAGCTATCGCATCGTGGCCACGCGCGGCCAGGCCCACGCGCAGACCTTCGAGGTCGAGTGCGCCGTGCCGGCCCTGGAGCGCCGGGCCTCGGGCCAGGGCCGCTCGCGCCGCGCCGCCGAGCAGGAGGCCGCGCACCGCCTGCTGGCCGAGCTCAAGGTGCAGGACGGCGCCGCGTGACCGACGCCGCCGAATCCGACGCCGGCGCCGGCCCGCGGCGCTGCGGCCTGGTGGCCATCGTCGGCCGCCCCAACGTCGGCAAGAGCACGCTGCTCAACGCGCTGGTAGGGCAGAAGGTCAGCATCACGTCCGACAAGGCGCAGACGACGCGCCACCGCATCACCGGCATCCGCACGCTGGGCGGCACGCAGTTCGTGTTCGTCGACACCCCGGGCTTCCAGACCCGCCACGCCCAGGCGCTGAACCGTACGCTCAACCGCACGGTGCTGGCCACGCTGGCCGAAGTGGACGCGGTGCTCTTCGTGTGCGAGGCCGGCCGCTTCAGCCTGGCCGACGCGCAGGTGCTGGCGCTGCTGCAGGGCGAGGGCATGGCCGGCAAGCCCGTGCTGCTGGTGGCCAACAAGCTCGACGCGCTGGCGCGTCGGCAGGACGTGCTGCCCTGGCTGAAGGGCATGCAGGAGCGCCATGCCTTCGCCGAGTTCGTGCCGATGAGTGCGCGCAAGCCCGGCGACATCGAGCGCCTGCTCGAGATCGTGGCCCGCCACCTGCCCGAGCAGGACTGGCTGTACGAGGAAGACGCGCTCACCGACCGCAGCGAGCGCTTCATGGCCGGCGAGATGATCCGCGAGAAGCTGTTCCGGCTGACGGGCGACGAGCTGCCCTACACCAGCACCGTGGTGGTGGAGCAGTTCGAGGAAGAGGACCCCGAGGCCGAGCCGCGCCGCATCCGCCTGGCTGCCACCATCGTGGTGGAGCGCGACGCGCACAAGGCGATGGTCATCGGCGAGGGCGGCGAGCGCATCAAGCGCATCGGCACCGAGGCGCGCCAGGAGCTCGAGCGGCTGTGGGGTGCGAAGGTCTTCCTGGAGCTGTGGGTCAAGGTGCGCTCGGGCTGGGCCGACGACGAGGCCCACCTGCGGAGCTATGGCTACGAGTAGGCCTGCGCGGCGCACGCCCGCGCCGCAGCCCGCCTTCGTGCTGCAAGGCCACGACTGGAGCGAGAGCAGCCTCATCGTCGAGCTGTTCACGCGCGGGCTGGGGCGCGTGGTGACGGTGGCGCGCGGCGCCAAGAAGCCCACCTCCAACTACCGCGCGCTGCTGCTGCCCTTCCAGCCCGTGGCCGTGC
>JBJTVI010000532.1:0-4418 GCA_046081145.1 Rubrivivax sp. | reverse complement strand
CTCGATCTCGGCGGGCGTGAGCGTGCGGAAGGTGACGACCACCGGGGCGAGGCGTGTCTGGGCGAAGCCCGTGTCCAGCCGCACCACCGAGACGGCCGTCTGGAACACCACGCGCTGGCCGCTCATGCGCTGCAGCTGGCGCACGGCGCGGGCGTGGTCGCCGGGCTTGCCCAGGGGCTCGCCGTGCAGGTCGGCCACCTGGTCGGAGCCAATGACGGCGGCGTGAGGGCGGCGCTCGGCCACTGCACGGGCCTTCTCCAGCGCCAGGCGCTGAGCCAGGGTGGCGGGGGTTTCACCCGGCCGGGGTGCTTCATCCACGCCCGGGGCTTGCACCTCGAAGGGCAGGCGCAGGCGGTTGAGCAGCTCGCGTCGGTAGCGGGAGGTGGAGGCGAGGATGAGGGGAGGGCGGGGCATGGGGGCTACCAGAGGCGCTCGGCCGGGAAGGCTTCCAGCGCGGGGTCGTTGGTGACCAGCTTCAAGCCGTCGAGCTCGGCCTGTGCGGCCAGCATGCGGTCGAAGGGGTCGCGGTGCGACTGCGGGTAGGCGCCGGCGCGCAGGCTATGGGCAGCCTGAATCGGGAAGTGCACAAAGCCATCGAGCGCGACGAGTTCCGTGAAGCGCTCGCTGGCCAGCGGTATGCCGAGTTTGCCAAGCCGGGTCTTGGTGGCAATCTCCCACGCACTGGCTGCGCTCACGTGCACCTCGTGCTCCCGGCCGGACAGTACCGCGCGGGCTTGCGAGCTCAGTCTGGGATCGTCCGTCCACCACCACAGCAGGGCGTGGGTGTCCAGCAGCACACGCATGTCGGACTCAGCGCCCTTCCCATTCCTCTAGGACATCCTGCGGCAGCGGCTCGAAGAAGGCGTCCGAGAGCTTGCCTGCCAGGCGGCCGGGCCGGCGCTCGACGGCCTGCTCGCCAACCGGCGCCAGGCGCACGAGCGGCCGGCCGGCCTTGGCCACGACGATCTCCTCACCGGCCAGTGCGCGTTCGAGAAGCCGAGAGAGGTGGGTCTTTGCCTCGTGAATGTTGACGAGCGTCGGCATGGCATGAATATGACTTAGTCATATGACTAAGTCAACCTTGACGGGTGGCAAGAACCTTGCATTTCTGGAGCCTGCCTCCAGGAATGCAAGGTTGTGATCGGATGTCGTCACCCCCGCTTGAGCTTCGCCAGCGCCGCAAACGGATGCGCCGGCTCCTCTGACGGCGCCTCTTGCGGCTCAGCGGGGGCCTCGGGCTCCCAGGGCAGCGGCTCCGGGCATTGCTCATGCCGGGGCACGAGGGGCAGGGCGAGGATGAGTTCGTCTTCGACGAGTTCGTGCAGGTTCAGGGCGCGCGGAAGTGCCAGCACGTCCTCTTCCTCCTCCACTTCGTCCAGCCGCGCGGCCTGCTCCTCGGTGGGCACGACGCGCAGGGTGCGCTCGACGGTGAGTGCGTGCGAGACCGGCTGAAGGCAGTGCTGGCAGGTGAGCCACACGCGGGCCTGGGCGCACAGGTGCAGGCGCAGTTGCGGGGCGTCGCCCAGGGGCTGGCGGAAGTGCCCGCGGGCCTGCCAGGTGGCCTCGCCCGCGCTGGAATCGGCGGGCGCGACGGTGCCTTCGGCCAGGCGCGGCAGTTGCGCCAGCGGCAGCCTGCCCTCGAGCGTGGCGCCGGCTCGGGCAAAGGCCTCGACGTCCAGGCGGGTGGGTTGGGGCGGCTTCATGGCGTGATTTGGCGGAAAGACTATAATCTTGGGCTTTTCGTCCTGCGGATCGCCTTCGGCACATCCGTACGGATACGGGCCCGGAACGAGCCCGGTGAACCCGTGAACAGTGAAGGCCCGAGCCGGGCCTACTCTACGCGCCCCGCGCGCCCAGGAGCCCAACATGGCTGTCCAGCAAAACAAGAAGTCGCCTTCCAAGCGCGGCATGCATCGCTCCCACAACGCGCTGGGCGCGCCGGGCACCGCGGTGGAAGCCACCACGGGCGAGGTCCACCTGCGCCACCACATCAGCCCCACGGGCTTCTATCGCGGGCGCAAGGTGCTCAAGACGAAGGCGGATGCCTGAACCTTGAGCACGCGGCCGCCACCGGGCGCATCTGCCTGCGGCCAGCCCGCGTGAATGCTCCCCTCACCGTGACCGATGGCGCCCGATGACGCCTGAGCCGCTGAGCCGAGTCAGGCTGGCGGTGGACTGCATGGGCGGCGACCACGGCCCGGCCGTGACGCTGCCGGCCTGCCGCAACTTCCTCGAGCGGCACCCCCAGGCTGAACTGCTGCTGGTGGGCCTGCCCGATGCGCTGGCCGCTGCACGCGCCTGGCCACGCTGCCAGGTGGTGGAGGCCTCCGAGGTCGTGACGATGGACGACACGGTGGAGGTGGCGCTGCGCAAGAAGCGCGACTCCTCCTTGCGCGTGGCCATCGCGCAGGTGAAGGCCCGCGACACGGCCGAGCCGGGGGCCTTGGCGCCTGAAGGCTCTGCGGGCCCGACCTCTCCTGCACACGCCTGCGTCTCGGCGGGCAACACGGGCGCGCTGATGGCGGTGGCGCGCTACCTGCTCAAGACCACCGAGGGCATCGACCGCCCGGCCATCGCCACGGTGCTGCCCAACCGGCAGGATCGCTTCACCACCGTGCTCGACCTGGGCGCCAACGTGGATTGCACGGCCGAGCACCTGCTGCAGTTCGCGCTGCTGGGCAGCGCGCTGGTGGGCGCGGTGGATGGCGTGGACGAGCCCAGCGTGGGGCTACTCAACATCGGCGAGGAGACGATCAAGGGCAGCGAGACGATCAAGCGCGCGGGCGAGCTCATGCGCGAGGCCTCGGCGGCGGGCCTCATCCGCTTTCACGGCAACGTGGAAGGCAACGACATCTTCAAGGGCACCACGGACATCGTGGTGTGCGATGGCTTCGTGGGCAACGTGATGCTCAAGAGCTCCGAGGGCCTGGCCTCGATGCTCGGGGAGTTCATCAAGCGCGAGTTCAAGGGCTCGCTCTACGGCCAGCTGGCCGGCCTGGTGGCGCTGCCGGTGCTCAACCGCTTCAAGGCGCGCGTGGACCATCGCCGCTACAACGGCGCGGCGCTGCTGGGGCTGCGCGGCCTGGTCTTCAAGAGCCACGGCTCGGCCGATGCCTTTGCCTTCGAGCATGCGCTGGCCCGCGCGCACGACGCGGCGCGCAACCGGCTGCTGGAGCGGGTGCAGGAGCGCATCGCGCGCACCTTCAGCGCGATGCCAGGCGCGACGGGTGCCGGGACAGTTACCGCGACGAGCACCGCGACAGGTACCGCGACGGGCACCGCGACGGGCACCACGGCCAGCGACGCAGCGGCGCTCCCGGTTGCCGCGCCCGCGCAGGCAGCCTGAGCGGCAGGAAGGGCGCGATGGCGATGCATCCCCTGGCCTCACGCATCACGGGCACCGGTGGCTACCTGCCGCCGCGGCGCCTGACCAACGACGACATGGTGCGGCTGCTGGCCGAGCGCGGCCTGGAGACGAGCGACGAATGGATCGTCGAGCGCACGGGTATCCGCGCGCGGCACTTTGCAGAGGCGGGCGTGAACGCGAGCGACCTGGCGCTGCACGCCTGCCGCGCGGCCCTCGAGGCGGCCGGGCGCACGCCCGGCGAGGTGGACCTCATCATCGTGGCCACCTCCACGCCCGACATGGTGTTTCCGTCCACGGCCTGCCTGCTGCAGGCCAAGCTCGGCGTGGCGGGTTGCCCGGCCTTCGACGTGCAGGCGGTGTGCTCGGGCTTCGTCTACGCGATGACGGTGGCCGACGCGATGATCCGCACCGGCTCGGCGCGCTGCGCGCTGGTGGTGGGCGCCGAGGTGTTCTCGCGCATCCTCGATTTCAACGACCGCACCACCTGCGTGCTCTTTGGCGACGGCGCGGGCGCGGTGGTGCTGGAGGCCTGCGAGGCCGGACAGGCGCCGGGCGTGCTGGCCACCGAGCTGCACGCCGATGGGAGCCAGGTGGGCATCCTGTGCACGCCGGGCACGGTCTCGGGCGGGCAGGTGCTGGGCGACCCGCTGCTGCGCATGGACGGCCAGGCCGTCTTCAAGCTGGCCGTGGGCGTGCTCGAGGAGGTGGGCCGCTCGGTGCTGGCCCGGGCCGGCCGCGCGCCCGAGAGCGTGCACTGGGTGATCCCGCACCAGGCCAACATCCGCATCATGCACAGCACGATGCGCCGCATGAAGTTGCCGCTGGAGCGGCTCGTCGTCACGGTGGATGCGCACGGCAACACCTCGGCGGCCTCGGTGCCGCTGGCGCTCGATGTGGCGGTGCGCGACGGGCGCATCCGGCGCGGCCACACGGTGCTGCTCGAGGGTGTGGGCGGCGGCTTCACCTGGGGCGCGGTGCTGCTGGATTTCTGAACCCACACAGCCATGAAACCCTTCGCATTCGTCTTTCCCGGCCAGGGCTCGCAATCGGT
>JBJTVI010000531.1:0-4977 GCA_046081145.1 Rubrivivax sp. | reverse complement strand
GGCCTTCATCGGCTCGTGCATGACCAACATCGGCCACTTCCGCGCCGCGAGCAAGCTGCTCGAGGGCAAGCGCGACATCCCAGTGAAGCTGTGGGTGGCGCCGCCCACCAAGATGGACCAGAGCGAGCTCCTCAAGGAAGGGCACTACGCCAACTTCGGCAGCGCCGGCGCGCGCACCGAGATGCCCGGCTGCAGCCTGTGCATGGGCAACCAGGCGCAGGTGCGCGAGGGCGCGACGGTGGTCTCCACCAGCACGCGCAACTTCCCCAATCGGCTGGGCAAGAACACCAACGTGTTCCTGGCCTCGGCCGAGCTCGCGGCGATTGCCTCGCGCCTGGGGCGGCTGCCGACGGTGGCCGAGTACCACGCCGACATGGGCGTGATCAACGCCGACGGCGCGAAGGTGTACCGCTACATGAACTTCGACCAGATCGGCGAGTACGCCGAGGTGGCCAAGGAAGTGGCGGTCTGAGCCTCGGCTGCCCGGCGGCCCGTGCAGCGGCACGGGCGCTGGGCGTCTCTACAGGCTGCGCATCAGCACGGGGCCGAGCACCACCGCGTAGCTCAGGCCGCACAGCGCGAGGCTGGCGAAAACGGCTGCACTGCCGAGGTCTTTCGCGCGGGCCAGCAGCGGGTGCGGGCCGATGTCGATCGCATCGGCCAGCGCCTCGACGGCGGAGTTCAGCAGTTCCACGATCCACACCAGTGCCACCGTGGCGCTGAGCGCCAGTGCCTGCAGCGGCGTGGGCGCGCACCACCAGGCGAGCGCCAGCAGCGGTACGCCCAGGGCTACCTCCTGGCGAAAGGCCGCCTCGTGGCGCCAGGCCGCGCGCAGCCCCTGCCAGGAGTAGCGCGCAGCAGCCACGATGCGTGACAGGCCCGGCCGGCTCTTGAAGGCCGAGGGTGGGGGTTCAGGTGTGGCGGGGCTGGGCATGTGCGGGGGTGCGGCTGCCGCCGCCGCGCACGCGCGCCAGCAGCACGAGCACGACGACGAGGTTGACGAGGTTCCAGGCCACGCCGTTGATGAAAGCGGCGTGGTACGAGCCCGTGAGGTCGAAGACCTTGCCCGACATCCAGCCGCCCAGCGCCATGCCCAGCAGCGTGCACATCAGCACCGTGCCCACGCGTGCGCCGGCCTCGTGCGCCGGAAAGTACTCTCGCACGATGATGGCGTAGCTCGGCACGATGCCCCCCTGGAAGAGGCCGAAGAGCGCGGAAATCACGTACAGCGACACGAGCGAGTCAAAGGGGATGAAGAGCAGCAGCGCCACGCCCTGCAGCACCGAGCCCAGCAGCAGCGTGCGCAGGCCGCCGATGCGGTCGCAGATGGCGCCCGAGATGAGGCGGCTGGCGATGCCGCAGGCCAGCATCAGCGAGAGCATCTCGGCGCCGCGCGCGGCGCCGTAGCCGAGGTCCCCGCAGTAGGCGACGATGTGCACCTGCGGCATCGACATCGCCACGCAGCAGGCCACCCCGGCCACGCACAGCAGCACCTGCGCGGCGTTGAGCGACAGGCCGAAGGGCCGGTCCGACGGAACCGCCGTGCGCAACGCCGTGACAGGCGCCGGGATGGCGGCCGGGGCACGCGGGCGCAGCGCCAGCGCCAGCAGCGGCATGGCCACCGCGCACAGCAGCGCCAGCCCGAAGTAGGCGGTGCGCCAGCCGTGGCTCTCCACCACGGCCTGCACGATCGGCGGCCAGATGGCGCCGGCCAGGTAGTTGCCGCTGGCGCAGATGGCCACCGCGATGCCGCGCCGGCGCACGAACCAGGCCGAGGTGTCGGCCACGAGCGGGGCGAAGGTGGCCGAACTGCCCAGCAGGCCGAGCAGCACGCCGTGCAGGATCGCGAAGACGAGGATGTTCGGGGCGAGTGCCGCGCCGGCAAAGCCCAGCCCGAGGCCCGCCGCGCCCAACAGCAGCGGCACCATCACGCCGTGGCGGTCGGCCAGGCGCCCCATGAGCACGCCGCCCACGCCGAAGCCGATCATGAGGAGCGTGTAGGGCAGCGAGGCCTCCGAGCGCGCCACGCCGAACTCGGCCTGCACCACCGGAAGCACCACCGCCACCACGTACATCGCGCTGCTGCCCAGCGTCATGAGGGCGAGCGCCGCAGCGAGCCTCCACCAGGCGTAGCGACTGTCCGGGCCGGGCAGGCCGATGGGGCCAGGCTGGCCGGATGGACCCGATGGAAGCAAGCTGCTGCTCACGCGCGATCCGGGGCGATGGCTTCGGCCCAGTCGACCAGGCCCGAGAGGATGTCCTGCCCGCGCTCGTCGGCCTCCTCGCTCAGCGCGTCGATGCGCTCGAGGAACTGCGCGAGCGTGGTGCAGCCGCCCGCACCTTCGTGCAGCCGCGCCTGGCGGTGCGCCTCCCAGCGTGCGCGCTCGTCGGGCTGCAGGGTCTCGGGGAAGTTGCGCGCCCGGTAGCGAAACAGCAACTCCTCCAGGCGTGCATCGCGCAGGTGCGGGCGCTGGCGCGCGAGTTCCTCGGGCGCCAGCTCGACCAGGCGCGCCAACACCGCGCGGTCGGTGTCGTCGACGAACCCGCCGTAGAGATCCTCGTCGACATCCGGCGCAGGCGCCTTGGCCGTGGTGTACACCTCGGGCCACACGCCCGCCATCTCGCCGACGATGCGCGCGGCGGCTACCGCATGGCGCTCGGCCGTCGCGACATCCAGGCCGAATCGCTCGGCCCTGTCGGGCCCGAGCGTGCCGAGGTTGCCGATCACCACCGGCGAGCGATTGAGGTGGATGGTGCGCAGCGGCAGCCGCGCCACGCCCTCGGGCAGCGTGCCCTCGCGCGCGAAGACGCGCTCGCGGATGGTGGCTGCATCGAGCGCCATGAGCTGCTGCGGATCGTGGGCGAGATCCCAGACGATCACCTCGTTGCGGTTGACGGGGTGAGACGCCAGGGGATAGACGATGGCCAGGCAGCCGCGCTCGGTGGAGTAGCGGCCCGACACGTGCAGCACCGGGCGGCCCATCACCAGTTCCTGGCGCACGGCGTCCTTGCTGCGCAGCCGCAGGCAGAAATCCCAGAGCCGGCGCTTGCGCTCGCGCACGAGGCGCGCCAGGCCCAGCGTGGCGCGCACATCCGACAGCGCATCGTGCGCCGCCTCGTGCGCCAGGCCATTGGCCTGGCTCAGGTGCTCGAGCCTGAAGCTCGGCCGGCCATCCGGATGCGTGGGCCAGACGAGACCCTCGGGCCGCAGGGCCCAGGCACAGCGCACGACGTCCAGCAGATCCCAGCGGCCGCAACCTTCGCGCCACTCGCGCGCGTAGTGGTCGCGCAGGTTGCGCCACATCAGGAAGCGCGTGACCTCGTCGTCGAAACGGATGCTGTTGTAGCCCACGCCCACCGTGCCGGGCTGGCCGAGGTGACGCGCCACCTCACGCGCGAAGGCGTGCTCGGGCAGGCCGGCCTTCTGGCATTGCTGCGGCAGCAGCCCGGTGATGAGGCAGCTCTCGGGGTCGGGCAGGCGATCGAGCGCCGGGCGGCAGAACGACATCACCGGCTCGCCGAGTTCGCGCAGTTCGGCGTCGGTGCGGATGGCGGCGAACTGGGCCGGGCCGTCGCGGCGCGGCACGGCGCCAAAGGTCTCGTAGTCGTGCCAGAGAAAGCTGAAATCCGCCACGGGTGCCCGGCTGTCCTCGTCGACGCCTCAGGCGCGGCGCAGCACGACGCTGCCGATCGAGTAGCCCGCGCCGAAGGAGCAGATCACGCCCAGCCCGCCGCTGGCCATGTCGGCGTGGTACTCGTGAAAGGCGATGATCGAGCCGGCCGAGGCGGTGTTGGCGTAGCGGTCGAGCACGAGCGGCGCGCGCTCGCTGCCGGCCTCGCCGCCCACCAGCTTCTTGATGACGAGCTGGTTCATGCCCAGGTTGGCCTGGTGCAGCCAGTAGCGGTGCACCTCGGCTGGCAGGATGCCCAGCGTGGCCAGATGCTGCTCGATGTGCGCCGCGGCCATCGGCACCACCTCCTTGAAGACCTTTCGGCCCTCCTGGCGGAAGGTCTTGTCGCGGGCGTCGGGGTCGGTGTCCTCGCAGCGGTTCATGAAGCCCGCGTTGTTGCGGATGTTGTTGGAAAACTGCGTGACCAGCCGCGTGCCGAGCACCTCCCAGCGGTCGGCCGAGGTGGCCGTCTCGGCGGCCTCCACGACCACCGCCGTGCACACGTCACCGAAGATGAAGTGGCAGTCGCGGTCGCGCCACTCGAGGTGGGCGGAGGTGATCTCGGGGTTGACCACCACCACGCAGCGAGCCGTGCCGCAACGCACGGCGTTGACGGCCTGCTCGATGCCGAAGGTGGCCGAGGAGCAGGCCACGTTCATGTCGAAGCCGTAGCCGCCCGCACCGATGGCCTGCTGGATCTCCACCGCCATCGCCGGGTAGGCGCGCTGCATGTTGGCCGCTGCGCACAGCACGGCGTCCACCTCGTCGCCGCGCCTGCCGGCGGCCGCCAGTGCCTGGCGGGCCGCATCGGCGCCGATCTCGGCCATGAGCGAGAGCTCTTCGTCGGCGCGCGGGGCGAAGTACTGGCGCATGCGCGTGGGGTCGAGCACGCCCTGCTTGTCGAGCACGTAGCGCTGCCGGATGCCCGAGGCCTTCTCGATGAATTCCACCGAGGAGGCGGCGATGGGCTCGAGCTCGCCGGCGGCGATGCGTGCGGCGTTCTGGCCGTTCTGCGCCGCGGCGTAGGCATTGAAGGCCTCCACCAGCTCGGCGTTGGTGATGACGTGCGGCGGGCGGTACAGCCCGCTGCCGGAGATTACGACCGGGCGCATCGGTTCAGCCCTTGCCGCCACGCCCGCCCGGGGTGGTCCCGGAAGCCTTGAGCGCCTCGGACATGCCCACCAGCACGCCACTGACCATGGCCGCATAGCCCTCGGCCAGTGCCTGCGCCGTGCGCAGCCCCGCCTGGCGGCCCGCCCGAAGGGCCTGCTGCGCCTGCCCGAGCACCTGCTCGGCCGTCGCGGCG
>JBJTVI010000530.1:0-2213 GCA_046081145.1 Rubrivivax sp. | reverse complement strand
GTCAGCGGGATGGGCGGCGGGTTGATCCAAACGTCGCGGGCGGTGGCGCCTTCACCGTGTCGTTGTACGAGCGCACGCGCGTTGCCGGGGTTCGTCTCCAGGTGCAGCACGCGGCTGGCGTGGGCGTAGAGCACGGGGTCGGAGCGCACCTGTTCGAAGTCGGGCAGGCGGATCACGGTACGCTCGCGCGGGGGCAGCGTGAGGCGGCCGGCCTTGCGCGAGACGGGCATGGCCACCACGGCTTCGGCGACGACGGGCGATGCGCCTGCCGCAGCCGCCGCGCCGGGGGCATCGCCCCCCTCGGCGCGCGCACAACTCTCGCCTTGCGCCTGCGCGGCCTCCTCGGGCATGAGGTAGGGGTTGATGTGCTCGTCGATGCGCCCGGGCCGGTCGACCTCGGTGGAGTCGAGCACGAACCAGTCGGCGGCCCCAGGATCATCGCGGCGGCGGATGAAGGCGGTGCCGCGCACATCCGTGATCGAGGCGATGGGCTCGCGCTTGGCCAGGCGGTGGGTCACCTCGATGATGGCGCGCTCGGCGTTGCCGTAGAGCAGCAGGTCGGCCTTGCTGTCCACGAGGACGGAGCGGCGCACCTTCTCCTGCCAGTAGTCGTAGTGCGCGATGCGCCGCAGGCTCGCCTCGATGCCGCCGATGATCACGGGCACCTCGCCGTAGGCCTCCTTGCAGCGCTGCGTGTAGACGAGCGTGGCGCGGTCGGGCCGCTTGCCGGCCGCGCCGCCGGGGGTGTAGGCGTCGTCGCTGCGGATCTTCCGGTCGGCCGTGTAGTGGTTGATCATCGAATCCATGTTTCCGGCGGCCACGCCGAAGTACAGGTTCGGGCGACCCAGGGCGCGGAAAGCCTCCGGGTGGTGCCAATCGGGCTGCGCCAGGATGCCCACCCGAAAGCCCTGTGCCTCGAGCGTGCGGCCGATCACGGCCATGCCGAAGCTCGGGTGGTCCACGTAGGCATCACCCGTGACGATGATCACGTCGCAGCTGTCCCAGCCGAGCTGCTCCATCTCGGCGCGGCTCATGGGCAGGAACGGCGGCGGGCCGAAGCGCTTGGCCCAGAAGGGGCGGTAGCCGGTCAGCGCGCGGGCGGCGGCGGGGGGCCGGATGGCGGTGTCGGTGCTCACGGGATCATTGTCCGGGCGTGGGGGCGGGCGCGTGACCCGCAGCGTGCAGCGCCTGCGGCGCAGAGCCCGGCACAAGCTCCGGCACGTCCTCGGTTTCCTCGCCGATGAAGCCCCCGCTCTGATGGGCCCACAGCCGTGCGTAGATGCCCTCGCGAGCGAGCAGCTCGGCGTGCGTGCCCTGCTCGACGATGCGGCCGCGATCCATGACGATGAGGCGGTCCATCGCCGCGATGGTGGACAGGCGGTGCGCGATGGCCACCACCGTCTTGCCCTCCATCAGCCGGTACAGGCTCGCCTGGATGGCGACTTCCACCTCGCTGTCGAGTGCGCTCGTGGCTTCGTCGAGCAGCAGGATGGGCGCGTCCTTGAGCATCACGCGGGCAATCGCCACGCGCTGGCGCTGGCCGCCGGAGAGCTTCACGCCGCGCTCGCCCACGTGGGCGTCGTAGCCGCGCCGGCCCTTGGGGTCGACGAGGTCGGGGATGAACTCGTGCGCCTCGGCGCGCAGCGCCGCGCGCATCATGTCCTCGTCGCTCGCATCGGGGCGGCCGTAGACGATGTTCTCGCGCACCGAGCGGTGCAGGAGCGACGTGTCCTGCGTCACCATCCCGATCTGCGCACGCAGTGACTCCTGCGTAACGCCGGCGATGTCCTGCCCGTCGATGAGGATGCGGCCCTGCTGCACGTCATAAAAGCGCAGCAGCAGGTTCACGATCGTGCTCTTGCCCGCCCCCGAGCGCCCCACCAGGCCGATCTTCTCGCCCGGGCGGATGACGAGGTTCAGCTCCTCGATCACGCGCCGGCCGTTTGGGTAGGCGAAGTTCACGCCCTCGAAGCGCACCTCGCCGCGTGTCACGGCGAGCTGGCCCGCGCCCGGCCGGTCGGTGATGGCATTGGGCCGCGCGAGCAGCTCCATGCCGTCTTGCACCGTGCCCACGTGCTCGAACAAGGTCGCCATCTCCCACATCACCCAGTGCGAGATGCCGTTCAGGCGCAGCGCCATGGCCGTGGCCGCCGCCACCGCGCCAACGCCCACCACCGAGCCGGCCCACAGCTGCAGGCTCACCGCCGTGATGG
>JBJTVI010000529.1:0-2525 GCA_046081145.1 Rubrivivax sp. | reverse complement strand
GTAGGCCTTGGCCTCACCCCCGAACTTCGACGCCAGAATCGTCGTGATCGCCGCCGTCAGCGTCGTCTTCCCATGGTCCACGTGCCCAATCGTCCCCACGTTCACGTGCGGCTTGGTGCGCTCAAACTTGCCTTTTGCCATCGCAACACTCCTGACGGATACAAACCTTGCCGCCCACGGCGGCCCCACAACTTGGTGCCCATGACGCGGATCGAACGCGTGACCTCTCCCTTACCAAGGGAGTGCTCTACCACTGAGCCACATGGGCATCGGCACGGGCCTGGGCACCCGCATCGGGCGCACAGGCCGGTGTCGACGAATCGGCGCGCCCACCGCCCCCAACCCTCGCTTTCCACCCCGGCCTTGGAGCGGGAGACGGGAATCGAACCCGCGTCATTAGCTTGGAAGGCTAAGGTTCTGCCATTGAACTACTCCCGCGGCAGAAACCGGCGCACCCGGTGAATACGGGCGTGACGGCTGGATCGGACGGAACGCGGCTCCTGGATCACGTTGGTGGAGGAGGCTGGATTCGAACCAGCGTAGGCGTCAGCCAACAGATTTACAGTCTGCCCCCTTTAGCCACTCGGGCACCCCTCCACGCGGAACCCGCGATCCTAGCACAGATTCAGGAGGCCGACCACCAGTCCACGCAGCCCGCGGTGGCGACGAAGTGGCTGCCCTCGGCCATGAAACCGCGCTGGAAGTCGTGCGCCGGGTGCCGGGTGCGCCACACCGGGGCCCGCGGCGCAGGGCCCGCCGCCTCGTCGAAAAAGGCCTGCGCCCGCCTGCCCCACAGCAGGAACGCAGGTGGCGCGTGGCGTTGGCACAGAAACTGGATGATTTGAGAAGTAAGCGCCTGCCAACTACAATCCTGGTGGCTGCCGGCTCGCCCGAGTTCGACCGTCAGCACGGGGTTGAGCAGCAGCACACCCTGGCGTGCCCAGCCGTCCAGCCGCGCGTGGGGCGGCGGCGCCCAGCCCGGGCGGTCGGCCGCCAGCACGGCGAAGATGCGCCGCAGCGAGGCCGGGCGGCCGCGCGGGGAGGAGAAGGCCAGGCCGTCGGCATGCCCCGCGGTGGGGTAGGGGTCCTGCCCGAGGATGACCACCCGGACCGCCTCGGGCGCCACGAGCCGCAGCGCACGAAAGGGGTCGGCCGGGGCAATCGGGCGGCCGGCGGAGGCCGCGCGAACGGCCGAGGCGACGGCCACGCGGCGATCGGCCGTCCAGCCCAGCAGCACGGCCGACCAGGCCTCGGGCACGGTCTCGAAGGCCGCGGGCAGGTCCTCCGCGGTCACGGCCCGAAGAGCTCGCGCAGGGCCGCCCCGGGGTCGCTCGCCCGCATGAAGGCCTCGCCCACGAGGAAGGCGTGCACCCCGGCCGCGCGCATGCGTGCCACCTCCGCGCGCGCCAGGATGCCGCTTTCGGTGATGAGCAGCCGCCCGGGCCCGATGCGCCCCATCAGGCCGAGCGTGGTGTCCAGCGACACCTCGAAGGTTCGCAGGTTGCGGTTGTTCACGCCCACGAGCGCGGTCTCGAGCGCCAGCGCACGCTCGAGTTCGGCTGCGTCGTGCACCTCCACCAGCACGTCCAGGCCGAGCTCGCGCGCGCTGGCCTCGAGCTCGGCGAGCTGCGCATCGGACAGGCAGGCGACGATCAGCAGCACGCAGTCGGCCCCCATCGCGGCGGCCTGTACCACCTGATAGGGGTCCACCAGGAAGTCCTTGCGCAGCACCGGCAGCGCACAGGCGGCGCGCGCCTGCTCGAGAAACGCGGCGCTGCCCTGGAAGAAGCGCTCGTCGGTGAGCACGCTCAGGCAGGCCGCGCCGCCGGCCTCGTAGGCGCACGCGATCGCGGCGGGGTCGAAGTGCTCGCGCAGCACGCCCTTGCTGGGGCTGGCCTTCTTCACTTCGGCGATCACGGCCGCCTGCCCGGCAGCCAGGCGTGCGCGCAGCGTGCGCTCGAAGCCGCGAGGCGGGCCCTCGGCTGCACGCCGCTCGCGCGCGGCCTGCAGCAGGCTCGCGTGGCTGCGCTGCGCGCGCGCCACAGCGATCTCCTCGTGCTTGACGGCAACGATGCGGGAGAGGATGTCGGAAGCCATCGCGGGCTTGCTTCAGGCCGGCGCACGCAGCCGGTTGGTCACGTTCACGAATTGGCTGAGCCTGGCCAGGGCGGCGCCTGAGGCCACCGCCTCGCGTGCACGTCGCACCCCCTCGGTCACGCTCGAGGCCACGCCGGCGCAGTACAGCGCCGCGCCGGCATTGAGCAGCACCACGTCGCGCACCGGGCCGTCCTCGTTGGCCAGCGCGCGCTGGATGCAACTCACCGACTCCTGCGTGTTGGCCACCTTGAGCACGCGCGAGTCGTACACGGGCAGCCCGAAGTCGCTGGGGTGCACCACGTACTCGCGCACCTCGCCGTCCTTGAGCTCGCCCACCAGGGTCTCGCCCGACAGCGAGATCTCGTCCATCCCGTTCATGCCGTAGACCACCATCACGTGCTCGCTGCCCAAGCGCTGCAGCACGCGCA
>JBJTVI010000528.1:0-2273 GCA_046081145.1 Rubrivivax sp. | reverse complement strand
CAACGCGGCCGAGTCACGCATCGAGATGCATCTGGAAGCGCGGCGCAGCCTGACGGTGCGCTGGCCCGGCGCCGAGCGCCGCTTCGCCGCGGGCGAGCGCATCCACACCGAGAACTCGTACAAATGGACGCCCCAGGCCTTTGAGGCGCTGCTGCGCGGGGCCGGGTTCACGCAGACCGAGGCGTGGACCGACGCGCGCGGCTGGTTCGGGGTGTGGCTGGCCTGGGGTTGCGGGACGCGCTTCACGCCGTGCTTCACGCCGTGTCACACCGTGCAGGTGCGAAACCCGGCCGGCACGCCGTTGCGGTGGGCTTCAAAGAAGTTGCGGTAGCGGGGGTGGCGCATGCGCGGCTGGGTCATGAAGGACGCGCCCTTCAACACCGGCCGGCCATCGAACCAGGGGGCGGAGTACTCACGGTAGGGGTGGGGCTCGAAACCGGGAAAGGGGGCGAAAGGGCTGGCCGTCCACTCCCACACATCGCCCCAGGCGAAGGCCTCGGGATGCGTGAGCACCGCGCGCTCCCACTCGAACTCGGTCGGCAACCGCCGGCCCGCCCAGGCGCACCAGGCCTGGGCTTCATGCAAGGTGAGGTGGCAGGTCGGTTCGGCCAGGTCCAGCAGTGTCCACCGGCCTTGGCGCCAGACCTGCCAGTGTCCGCCCGCCTGGCGCAGGTAGCGCGGAGCTGCTGCGCCCATCGCGCCCATCTTGCCAAGCTGGCCCGCCCCGCCAGACCTGGCAGCCTCGCGCCAGGCCCAGCCAGCAGGTGTCCACCAGCGCGCCTGCTCGTAGGCCCCTGCCTCCACGAAGGGCAGGAATTCGGCCCAGCGCACGGCCTGGGCGTCGATCTCGAAGGCCGGGACCTCCCGCTGCAACGCACCCAACTCGTTGTCGAAGCAAAAGCCCGTGGTCCCGGGCTGCGTGCTGCTCCACAGCCCGGCCGGCACTGCCAGCGCCGCTGGAGGCTCGGGCAGCGCGCGGGGCTGCCAACGGTCGTCATCCACGGGCACGCCCAGGGCCTGCGCCATGTACAAAGCCGCTTCGTGGTGCATGTCTTCATGCATCAGGGCCAGGCGGAAGAAGTACAGCGCGTCTTCATCGGGCGGGCCGTGCGGGGCCGCGCGGGCCAGGCCCTGCAGCAAATCCAACGTCCAGGCCAGGCCCAGCGCCAGGTCGCGGCGCGTCGAGGGCGCATCGGGCAAGGGCAGTTGCCAGCGCGTGGCATGTGCCACACGGGTGGAGTCGTACAGGGCATCGGCCTCGGCGCGGTGGCCTGGGGCCTGGGCCAGCCGCGGCGCCAGCGGGTCCGCACGACGGCCGATCGAGCGCTGGTTCACCGGGTTGCGCGCAACCCAGAAATTCTGGAACCAGCCGATGTGCCCAAGTTCCCACAGCGGCGGGTTCAGTTCCGGAGAAGGCGGCACCTGCAAACCTGGCAAGGCGCGTTCATACGCGGCGAAGGTGGCCAGGGTGTCGCACCGGCTGTCGTGCAACGCCTGGGCCAGCATGTCGGGGCCGCCGCTGCGGGCGAGCGTGGCCTCGCTGCCTTCCACGGGGCCCGGCGGAGCAGCCGTCTGCTGCACGCCCGGCGCCGGAGATGTCCCCACGCCGCACGCAGATGTCAGGCCGGTTACGCTTGTCCCATGCATAGGGCATCCATTGTGATCGTCACGCCCGCGCTGGCCGATGCGAACAACGGCAACTGGCAGACGGCACGGCGCTGGCATGCCATGCTCTCAGCGCACCATCCCGTCACGCTGTCAGCTGCATGGCCACGGCCTGCGCGCCCGTCGACCCGCCGGCAAGCCCAGGCGGATCCACCCGCGCTGATGATTGCCTTGCACGCCCGCCGCTCAGCGGCCTCCATCGCCGCTTGGCGCGAACAGCACCCGCAGGCGCCGCTCATCGTGGCCCTGACCGGCACCGACCTCTACCGCGACATCGATCACGACGCGAGTGCGCAGCGCTCGCTGCAACTGGGCGACGCGCTGGTGGTGCTGAACGAACTGGGCGCGCAACGCCTACCCCTGGCCCTGCGCCCGAAGTGCCGGGTGGTGCTGCAGTCCTGCAGCGCGCGCCAGGCGCTGCCACACACGTCACGCCATTTGCGTGCGCTCATGGTCGGCCACCTGCGCGCCGAGAAAGACCCGCAGACCTACTTCGCTGCGGCGCAGCGCCTGTCCCACCGCCCGGACATCCTGCTGGACCACGCGGGCACCGCCCTGGATCCGCAGTGGGCCGAGCGCGCCGCCGCACTGACCACGTCACAGCCTCA
>JBJTVI010000527.1:0-3901 GCA_046081145.1 Rubrivivax sp. | reverse complement strand
GAGAGGATGCGGCCGGCGAGCTCGCGGTCCCAGCGCGGCAGGATGACCACTGTGGAGCCACTCCAGGCCGGCGCGAGCACGCCGTACATGAAGCCCGTGATGTGGAACATCGGCACCACGCCGAGCGTCACGCTCTCCGCGCTGGCGTAGCCCCACAGGCTGCCGCCCACCACGTTGGGCATGAGCGTGCGGTGGGTGTGCAGGCAGCCCTTGGGCAGCCCGGTGGTGCCCGAGGTGTAGGGCAGCAGCGCGAGGTCGTCGGGCTGCGCCGTGTGCGGCCCGGGCGCGTGCCCCGCGGCCAGGGCGGCCAGCCAGCGGCTGAAGCGGGGCTCGGGCTCGGGCGTGCCCGATGAGACCGATGAGACCGGTGGGCCGCCAGCATCGGAGGCGAGCGGCAGCGGCGGGTCCGACTGCAGCCACTGCAGGATCGGGCCGGCCGGGCACTCCTCGGGGTCGAGCTCGGTGGGCATCGCGTCGGCGTAGCGCGTGACGAGCACGTGCTGCAGGCGCTGCGCCGGCGGCAGCGCCGCATCGGCCTGCGCCACGATGCCGGCCAGGTCGGCCGAGGTGATCACCACGCGCGCGCCGGGATCGGTGATGTAGTGGCCGAACTCGTCGGCGCGGTTCATCGGGTTGACGGGCACCACCACCGCATCGGCACGCAGGATCGCGTGCACGGCCACCACGTACTGTGGGCAGTTCTGCAGGAACACCGGCACGCGGTCGCCCTTGCGCACGCCGTGCGCCTGGAGCCAGCCGGCCAGGGCCAGCGCCTGCGCGTGCAGTTCGCGCCAGGTAAAGGCGCGCCCGAGGTAGAGGTAGGCCGCCTTGTCGGGGTAGCGTGCCGCTGCCACCTCGAGGTTGAACCACAGCGTGGTGTCGGGCACCTCCAGCGTGCGCGGCAGGCGCGCGGGCCAGTGGGCGTGATGGGGGCGTTCGGTCATCGCGGCCTCTCTCTCCTACGGGGCGTCGTCGAGGCAGGATCATGCAGGAGTCCGGCCGGTGCCGCTACGCGGCGGCCTTGCCTGACGCGGGCTGCCGGATGCCTGCCGCGCACCTGCTGTCGCATGCAGGAAACTCCGCACTGTCTCCCCTTCACAACCCGTCCATGACCGCCCTCCCCCCGAAAGACGCCCTGCACGGCGTGCGCGTGATCGAGCTCGGGCAGCTCATCGCCGGCCCCTTCGCCGCCAAGACGCTGGCCGACTTCGGCGCCGACGTGATCAAGATCGAGCCCGCGGAAGGCGGCGACCCGCTGCGCACCTGGCGCCTGCTGCGCGAGGGCACCTCGGTGTGGTGGGAGGTGCAGTCGCGCAACAAGCGCTCGGTGGCGCTCGACCTGCGCACGCCCGAGGGCCAGGAGGCGGTGCGTGCCCTTGTGGCGCAGGCCGATGTGCTGGTCGAGAACTTCAAGCCCGGCACGCTCGAAGGCTGGGGCCTGGGCTGGGAGGCGTTGCAGGCGATCAACCCGGGCCTGGTGATGCTGCGCATCTCGGGCTTCGGGCAGACGGGGCCCTACGCCGGCAAGCCGGGCTTTGGCGTGCTGGGCGAGGCCATGGGGGGGCTGCGCCACCTCACGGGTGAGCCCGGGCGGGTGCCGGTGCGGGTGGGGGTGTCGATCGGCGACACGCTGGCTGCGCTGCACGGCGTGATCGGCGTGCTGCTGGCGCTGCGCCACCGCGAGGTCAACGGCGGGCTCGGTCAGGTGGTGGACGTAGCCCTGTACGAGAGCGTCTTCAACGTCATGGAAAGCCTGCTGCCGGAGTACGACGCCTTCGGCGCCGTGCGCGGCGCGGCCGGCAGCGCGCTGCCGGGCATCGCCCCGAGCAACGCCTACCGTTGCGCTGGGGACGCGTGGGTGCTCGTGGCCGGCAACGGCGACAGCATCTTTCGCCGCCTCATGAAGGCCATCGGCCGCAGCGATCTGGCCGACGACCCGGGCCTGGCACGCAACGACGGGCGCGTGGCACGCGTGGCCGAGATCGACGCGGCCATCGGCGCGTGGACGGCAGCGCGGCAGATCGAGGAGGTTATCGCCCCGCTCGAGGCCGCGGGCGTACCGGTGGGGCGCATCTACACGGTGGCCGACATCGCCCGGGACCCGCAGTACCAGGCGCGCGGGATGATCGTGCAGACGCTGGACGCGCAGGGCCGGCCGCTGAAGGTGCCGGGCATCGTGCCCAAGCTCTCGGCCACCCCGGGGCGGCTGCGCACGCCGGCGCCGCGACTGGGCGAGCACACCGACCGCGTGCTCGAGGGCCTGCGCGGGGGATCGGCCGGCGGTTCCGATGGGGCCGGCTGACGGCCGGACGGTTCGGGATAGAGCCCGCTGCCGGGAGGTTTCTTGAGCCGGGCGGGCGCAACGGCGCACAATGAACCGCTCCAGACGAGGGTTCACGAGGAGGAGCATGCGAAGGGGCTTCTGGTCACAGGTTGCCGAGGTGATCCGCTGGGAGTTGCGGCTGCTGCGCGCCCACCGCAAGCTCGCACTCGCCTGCGCCGGCCTCGTCCTCGTGCCGGCCCTGTACGCCTGGATCTACCTCTTCGCGATGTGGGACCCGGCCGCCCACACGCGTGACCTTCCTGCCGGGCTGGTGAGCCTGGACGAGGGCGCCCGCTACCGCGACCGTGACCTGAACCTGGGCCGCCAGGTGCTCGAGCAGATCGAGCGCCAGGGCCAGTTTGCCTATCGCCGCTACGACGACCCTGCCCAGGCACGCAGCGACGTGCGAAGCGGCCGCATCGCCTTCGTGCTCGAGATCCCGGCGGACTTCAGCCGCCGCGCGCTGCCGGGCGAACATCCCGGCGCCGCCAAGCTCTCGATCTACACGAGCGAAGGCAACAACTTTGCCAGCGCCGAGTTCGCGCGGCGCTTTGCACCCGAGGTGGCGCGCCGGGTCAACACCATGCTTGCCGAGGCGAGGTGGGATCTGGTGCTCTCGCGCGCCAGCGGCTCGCAGCAGACCCTGGAAGACCTGCGCAAAGCGCTGGGCGAGCTGTACCGCGGTGCAGACGAACTGCACACAGGCCTCACCCGCGCCCGCGAGGGCGGCCAGCAGCTCAGCAGCAACAGCGCGGCCGCTGTCGAGGCCGCTACCAGGCTGCGTGCCGGGGCAGCCCAGCTGGCCGAGGGCACCCAGCAGCTGGGCGGCGGCGTGCGGCAGATGGGCTCCTCGCTGCGCGCGATCGAGGCACGGCGCCCCCCCGAGGCCGAGCTGGCGGCCCTGCGCCTGGGGCTTGCAGCCCAGGTGGACGGCCAGCGCGAGCTGCTCAGAGGCCTGGAGGGCCTGCTGGACGGCTCACGGCAACTCCAAGGCGGGCTCGGCCAGTTCCGTGAGGCGGCCGACGATGTGCCGCTCTTCGGCGGCCGGCTGGTCGAAGGCCTGGCGCCCATCACGCAGGGCGCACAGCAGCTCGGCACGGGCCTGGACCAGGCACGCGCCGGCCAGGTGCGGCTGCTGCAGGGCGCCGTGCGGCTGCAGGAGGGTGTGGGGGCCCTGGCCGATGGCTCGCAGCGCGCCGGGCAGGCCGTGTCGGCCCTTACGGGCCGGCTGCCCGAGGACGGGCGGGTGGAGAGCCTGGCCGAAGGTGCGCGCGAGCTCGTGCGCGGCCACGACTCCCTGCTTTCCGGCCTGCAGCAATTCGGCGGCGGCACGCAATCGATGCAGATCGGCCTCTCCCGGCTCAACGACGGCGCCGGGCGGCTCGAGACCGGGCTCGAGCTCGTGCGCCGCTCACTGCCCCAGGAGGTGGATCGCCCGGCCGGCAGTGCGCAGGGCCTGGCGCAGTCGGTGGAGCCGGTGGTGGAGGTGGTGGCCCCTGTGCCCAACCAGGGCAGCGCCCTCACCCCCAACTTCGTGCCGCTGGCACTCTGGGTGGGCGCGGTGATGGTGGCCTTCAT
>JBJTVI010000526.1:0-3839 GCA_046081145.1 Rubrivivax sp. | reverse complement strand
CGCAGGTGGACCTGGCGGAAGAGGACAACGCCGTCGACGACATGAGCCGCGCCCCGCCGCCGCCGCCGCCGGACCTGAACCATCCGCTGGAGCGCAAGCTGGCGCTGGCCAAGGAGTTCCTGGAAATCGGCGATCTGGAAGGCGCGCGCGACCTGCTGGACGAGGTGTACGCCCAGGCCACCGGCCCCTTGAAGGACAGCGCGAGCCTGCTGCTCGACACCCTGGAGTGAGGCGCCGCCGCTCCGTGCCGCGATGAGCCCTCCCCAGCGTCTGGCCCTGGGCGTGGCCTACGTGGGACAGCGCTTCCACGGCTGGCAGTCCCAACCTGGGGGCCAAACGGTGCAGGATCATCTGGAAAGCGCCTTGTCGCGCTTTGCGGACAGCGCCGTCGCCACCGTCTGCGCCGGGCGTACCGACACGGGTGTGCACGCGCTGCAGCAAGTGGTGCACCTGGACCCGCCCGTGCAGCGCGACCTGTTTTCCTGGGTGCGGGGCACCAACCGCTTCCTGCCCGCGGACATCGCCGTCCAGTGGTGCCGCGAGGTGCCGGCGGGTTTCCATGCCCGCAACAGCGCCCGCGGGCGCCGTTACCGCTACCTGCTGCTGGAGTCCGCCGTGCGTCCGGCCCTGGAGGCGGGCCGCTGTGGCTGGGTGTTCAAGCCCCTGGACGGCCAGGCGATGCAGCGCGCAGCCTCCCATCTGCTGGGCGAGCACGACTTCAGCGCTTTTCGGGCCGCGGCCTGCCAAGCGCACACGCCCGTGAAGACCTTGCGCCAGCTGGACATCACCCGGCGCGGGGCCTACTGGCGCTTTGACTTCGAGGCCAGTGCCTTCCTGCACCACATGGTGCGCAACATCATGGGCTGTCTGGTGGCGGTGGGCACCGGTTCGAAGCCGCCGGATTGGCTGGCCGAGGTGCTGGCCTCGCGCAGCCGGCAGGCCGCCGCCCCGACCTTCGCTGCGGACGGCATGTACTTCGTGGGCCCGCACTACGATGCAGACTTTGGCCTGCCCGAGCACTCCCCGGCCATGGACTGGATGCCCTGAGCCCCCAGCGCCGCACGCTGAAGCCATCACCATGCACCGCACCCGCATCAAGATCTGTGGCCTCACGCGCGAGGCCGACCTGGACGCAGCCGTCGAGGCTGGCGCCGACGCGATCGGCTTCGTGCTGTATGCCAAAAGCCCACGGGCCGTGTCAGCGCAGCGGGCCGGCGCATTGGCAAGGCGGCTGCCGCCCTTCGTGACACCGGTGCTGCTTTTCGTCAACGCCAGCGCGCCGGAGATCCAGGCCGCCGTGCAGGCCGTGCCCCACGCCCTGCTGCAGTTTCATGGCGACGAGACACCGGCGCAGTGCCGCGCACCGGCCCGGCCCTATCTGCGGGCGGTGCGCATGGGCCCCGGGGTCGATTTGCTAGACTGCGCCGCATCATTTTCAGACGCCCAGGCCTTGCTGCTCGACGCCCATGTCGAGGGCTACGGCGGTGGCGGCAAGGTGTTCGATTGGTCGCTCGTTCTTCCCGGCGTGGCCTGTCGGCTCGTTTTGTCTGGTGGGTTGAATCCTGCAAACGTGACCGATGGCATCGCGCGCCTGCGGCCCTGGGCCGTTGACGTGAGCACCGGCGTGGAGTCGGCCAAGGGCATCAAGGATGCCGGGCTGATGCGCCGGTTCTGCCAGGCGGTGCGCGAGACCGATGCGCGCCTGGCCGCGATGCAGGAAGACTGACACAGCGATGCTGAACTACCACCAGCCCGACGCGCGCGGGCACTTCGGGCCCTATGGCGGCACCTTCGTGGCCGAGACGCTGATCCATGCGCTCGACAAACTCAAGGCCGCCTACGACGAGGCCCTGGCCGACCCCGCCTTCATGGCCGAATTCCGCCACGAACTCGCGCACTTCGTGGGCCGGCCGAGCCCGATCTACCACGCCGCGCGGCTGAGCCGCGAGATCGGCGGGGCGCAGATCCACCTCAAGCGCGAGGACTTGAACCACACCGGCGCGCACAAGGTCAACAACACCATCGGCCAGGCGCTGCTGGCCCGGCGCATGGGCAAGCCGCGCGTGATCGCCGAGACGGGCGCCGGGCAGCACGGCGTGGCCACCGCCACCATCTGCGCGCGCTACGGCATGGAGTGCGTGGTGTACATGGGTAGCGAGGACGTGAAGCGCCAGTCGCCCAACGTCTACCGCATGCATCTGCTGGGCGCGCGCGTGGTGCCGGTGGAGTCGGGCAGCAAGACCCTCAAGGACGCCCTGAACGAGGCGCTGCGCGACTGGGTGACGAACGTCGAGCACACCTTCTACATCATCGGCACGGTGGCCGGCCCGCACCCCTACCCGACGATGGTGCGCGACTTCCAGAGCGTGATCGGCCAGGAGTGCCTCACGCAGATGCCCGCGCAGATCGGCCGCCAGCCCGATGCCGTGATCGCCTGCGTGGGCGGGGGCAGCAACGCCATGGGCATCTTCCATCCCTACATTCCGCACGAGGGCACGCGGCTGATCGGCGTGGAGGCGGCCGGGGAGGGCCTGGACAGCGGCAAGCACTCGGCCTCGCTCACGCGCGGCTCGCCCGGTGTGCTGCACGGCAACCGCACCTACCTGCTGCAGGACGACAACGGCCAGATCACCGAGACGCATTCGATCTCCGCGGGCCTGGACTACCCGGGCGTGGGCCCCGAGCACGCGTACCTGAAGGACATCGGCCGCGCCGAGTACGTGGGCATCACGGACGCCGAGGCGCTGTCGGCCTTCCATCGCCTGTGCCGCACCGAGGGCATCATCCCCGCGCTGGAATCGAGCCATGCGGTGGCCTACGCGATGCAGCTCGCCGCCACCATGCGCCCGGACCAGCACCTGCTCGTGAACCTCTCGGGCCGCGGCGACAAGGACATCGGCACGGTGGCCGACCTGTCGGGGGCCGACTTCTACTGCCGGCCGTCGTGCCGCGGGCAGTCGGTCAAGGGTGGGGCGGTGACGGTGGAGGTGCGCAAATGAGCCGCATTCAAAGCGTCCTGGCCGCCCTGCAGGCCGAGGGCCGCCAGGCCCTGATCCCCTACGTCACCGCCGGTGACCCCGACCCCGCACAGGCCGTGGCCGTGATGCACGCGCTGGCGGCTGGCGGCGCCGACATCATCGAGCTCGGCGTGCCCTTCTCCGACCCCATGGCCGACGGCCCCGTCATCCAGAAGGCCAGCGAGCGCGCCCTGGCCCGCGGCGTGGGTCTGCGCCAGGTGCTGCAATGGGTGCGCGAGTTCCGCACCGCCGACCCCGCCACCCCCGTGGTGCTGATGGGCTACGCCAACCCGATCGAACGCTACGAGCTGCGCGACGGGCCGGGCAGCTTCGTGGCCGCGGCCGCCGATGCCGGCGTGGATGGCGTGCTGGTGGTGGACTACCCGCCCGAGGAGTGCAAGGCCTTTGCCGCACGCCTGGCCGCGCACGGGCTGGACCCCATCTTCCTGCTGGCCCCCACCTCCACCGATGCGCGCATCGAGCAGGTGGGGCGCATTGCCACGGGCTACGTGTACTACGTCTCGCTCAAGGGCGTCACGGGCGCCGGGAACCTGGACACCGACGCCGTGGCACAGGCCGTGCCGCGCATCCGCGCGCACGTAAAGGTGCCCGTGGGGGTGGGCTTCGGCATCCGCGACGCCGCCTCGGCGCGCGCGGTGGCCCAGGTGGCCGATGCGGTGGTGATCGGCAGCCGCCTGGTGCAGATCCTGGAGGCGGCCGGGCAGGGCGACAATGTGCCGGCGGCCGCGCGCGCCTTCATGGCCGAGATGCGTGCCGCGATCGATGCCTGAGCGCAAGGGGGAGATGCGATGAGCTGGTTGG
>JBJTVI010000525.1:0-10940 GCA_046081145.1 Rubrivivax sp. | reverse complement strand
CGCACGACGCGCACCTGGCGGATCAGCAGGTCGAACTCCGGCGCGCCGGCGCGCGCGGCGGAGCCTTTCGTGCGGGCGGATGTCGTGGACGTCCGGTCGGCGTTCATGGTGTGGGCTCATTCGTGCGCATGGCCTGGCGCTTCTTGAGTTGGGGCAGCAAGCCGCCTGCCTCGACCATGTCGAGCAGGAAGGCGGGAATGGGGGTGCAGGGCAGCGCCGTGCCATCGGCGCGCCAGAGCGTGCCGGCGCGTGCGTCCACGCGGATCGCCTCGCCGTCTTCGATCTCGCCGGCGCGCGCGCAGGTGACGAGCAGCAGGCCGACGTTGAAGGCGTTGCGCAAGTACAGGCCGTTGAAGCTTGGCGCCACCACCGCCGCCACGCCCAGGTGCACGAGCACGCTGGCGGCCTGCTCGCGCGAGGAGCCGATGCCAAAGCGTGGGCCCGCCACGACGAAGTCGCCGCGGCGCACGCCGCCGGCGAAGTCCGGCCGCACGGCGGACAGGCAGTGCGCCGCTGTCACATCCAGGCCATGCTTCATCGTCTGGCCGGGGGCGAGCTGGTCGGTGTCGACATCGGCCGGCAGGGTCCAGGCGCGCGGGGTTTTCAAGCCAGCACCTCCCGCGGGTCGGTGATCCAGCCGCGCAGCGCCGAGGCCGCCACCGTGAAGGGTGAGCCCAGGAACACCTGCGCGCCGTCTGCGCCCATGCGGCCCTTGAAGTTGCGCGCGGTCGAGGATATGACGGTGCTGCCCTCGGGGATGCGGCCACCGTAGCCGGCGCAGGCACCGCAGGCGCTGGGCAGCAGCACGGCGCCGGCCTCGCGCAGGGTGTCCATCACGCCTTCGGCCTGCGCCGCCTGCGCATCGCGCACGCTGGCCGGCGCCACCATGAGCTGCACGCCCGCCGCGACGCGCCGACCCGCGAGCACGCGCGCGGCCGCGCGCAGGTCCTCGAGCTTGGCGCCGGTGCACGCGCCGATGTAAGCCACGTCCACGCGCACGGGCTCCAGGTCACCCACGGCGCGGGCATTGGCGGGGCTGTGCGGCAGCGCGATCTGCGGCGCCAGGCCCGAGGCGTCGAAGTGGTGCCAGCGGCCCGGAGCGCCTTCGTCGCTGCGCCAGGGCGTGTCGTCTTCAGCGAACTCGTCTGGTGGAGCACCCGGGTGGGCCCCGATGGGGTCGGCGGGGCCGGCCACACCTGCCGCAGCCCGCGTCTGCTGGCGGGCTTGGCGCAGCCACTGCCGCGTCACCTCGTCGGGCGCCACGAGGCCGGCCTGCGCGCCGAGCTCGGCGGCCATGTTGCACAGGGTCATGCGCTCGGCCATCGACAGCGCGCGCACGGCCTCGCAGTACTCCACGGCCTGGTACTGGCCGCCGTCCATGCCGAAGCGCCCGAGCATGGCCAGCATCATGTCCTTGGCCGTCACGCCGTCGGTCAGGCGCCCGCTCCAGCGCATGAAGAGCGTGTGCGGCACCTGCAGCCAGATCTCGCCCGTGACGACCACGCCCAGCATCTCGGTGGCGCCGATGCCGAACATGTAGGCCCCGAAGGCCCCGCCGGTGGGCGAGTGTGAATCCCCGCCCACGCACAGCATGCCGGGGCGGATGTGGCCGGCCTGCGGCACCACCACGTGGCAGATGCCCTGGCTGTCGTGCACGTGCGGCAGCGCCTGCTCGGCCGCCCAGTCGCGCGCCAGGCGCACGATGCGGCGCGACTCCTCGTCGGCCTCGGGCACGTAGTGGTCGATGACGAGCACCACGCGGCGCTTGTCCCAGATCGTGGCGCCCAGTTCCTCGAGCATGGGCTTGAGGCGCCGCGGGCCGGAAGAGTCGTGGAACATCGCCAGATCCACGCGGCAGGTCACGATCTCGCCGGGCTCCACGTGGGTGCGGCCCGCCGCGCGCGCGACGAGCTTTTGCGCCAGGGTGGTCGGGGCGGCAGGCGCAGTCGGTGCTGCCGTGCCGGCCACGGAGAAAGCGGCGACAGAGGCGACAGGGGCGATAGACACGGCATCGTGCGGCGCGGGTGGCAGGAGAGTGGACACGGCCGCTCACCTCAGTCGGGCGTGGCGCCCGAGTACTGCACGAGCCGGGCCCAGCGCGGCACGTCGGCGCGCACGAAGGCGGCGAACTCCTCCGGCGAGTTGCCCACCGGCGTGCCGGCGTCGCCCTCCAGACGCCGGCGCATCGCCTCGGCGCGCACAGCGGCGCGCGCGGCGTCGCTGATGCGCTTGACGACGTCAGCCGGCATCTTCGCCGGCCCGAAGAGGCCGAACCACGCGCTCGACTCGAAGCCCGGCAACACTTCGGCGATCGCCGGCGCATCGGGAAACTGCGGCAACCGCCGGGCGCTCGTCACGCCCAGCGCCTTGAGCTTGCCCGACTGCACCAGCCCGCGCACGTTGCCCACGTTGGCGAACATCAGCGGCAGGTTGCCCGACACCACGTCGGCCACGGCCGGCGCGGTGCCACGGTAGGGGATGTTGACGATGAAGAGGCCGGCCTGCAGCTTGAAGGCCTCGCCGGCCAGGTGCAGCGACGAACCGATGCCGCCGATGGCGAAGTTGAGCTGGCCCGGGCGCGTGCGCGCATGGGCGATGAGCTCGCGCACGTCCTTCACCGGCAGCGAGGGGTGCGCCACCAGCACCGAAGGCGAGGTGGCCACCATCGTGAGCGGCGTGAAGTAGCTCACCGGGTCGAAAGGCAGCTTCGGGTAGAGCGTGGCGTTGATGGTGTGGCTCGTGAAGCTCAGCAGCAGCGTGTTGCCGTCCGGCGCCGCCTTGGCCACCGCATCGGCGGCAAGGTTGCCGCCGGCGCCGGCACGGTTTTCCACCACCACCGTGCGGCCCAGCAGCCGCCCCATCTCCGGTGCGATCTCGCGCGCGAGCGTGTCGGTGCTGCCGCCGGGGGAGGCGCCCACGAGGATGCGGATCGGCGGCTGCGGCGCCTGTGCGTGGGCGCGGGCAACGGTGGCAATCGCCGCGCTGGCCAGCAGGGCCCGAAAGAGGGTTCGGCGGTGGGGGTTCATGGCAGCGCAGCGGGGGGCGATACCGGCCCGGGCCGGGAGCTTCGAGGTGGGCAGTGGGGCGTGAGGCAGGACATCGGGAGGGGGCTTCGCGGTACCGTGTCCGGTGGCCTCACAGGCCGAGGTAGGCACGGCGCAGCTCATCGCTGGCCAGCAGTTCGGCAGGTTGGCCCTGGAACCGGATCGAGCCGTTTTCCAGCACATAGGCCCGGTCGGCGATCTCCAGCGACTGGCCCACGTTCTGCTCCACCAGCAGCACCGCCAGGCCCGCTTCGTTGAGCCGCCCGATGAGCCCGAACATCTGCTCCACGAGCAGCGGCGACAGGCCCAGCGAAGGCTCGTCCAGGATCAGCAGGCGCGGCTCGGCCATCATCCCGCGGCCGATGGCCAGCATCTGCTGCTCGCCCCCGCTCATTGTGCCGGCCTTCTGCGTGGTGCGCTCCTTCAGGCGCGGGAAGGTGGCAAACACCCGCTCGAGGTTGGTGGCGCGGCGCTCGCGCGCCCGGGCGAAGGCGCCGAGCTCGAGGTTCTCGAGCACGCTCAGGTTGGGGAAGATGCGCCGGCCCTCGGGCACCTGGATGAGGCCCGCACGCACCACCTCACGGTAGTGCGCGCCGGTGAGGTCCGATCCCTCGAAGACGACGCGCCCGCCCCAGGCGGGCACGAGGCCGCTGACGGTGTGGTTGAGCGTGGACTTGCCCGCGCCGTTGCTGCCCAGCAGGGCCACGATCTCCCCGGCGCGCACCTGCAGGTCTACCCCGCGCAGCACTTCCACGCGGCCGTAGCCGCTGCGCAGGCCCTGGATGTCCAGTAGCACCGGGGCCGTGGTCGTCATGCCGCTGTCTCCGGCGCAGCCGCGGCGCGCAGCCGTGCCGCGGCGCCGTGCCCGAGGTAGGCCTCGACCACGCGCGCATCGGCCGTGACCTGCGCCGGCGTTCCCGAGGCGATCAGCTGGCCCTGCGCGAGCACCCACACGTGCTCGGCCAGGTTCATCACCG
This sequence comes from Rubrivivax sp., assembly GCA_046081145.1. Taxonomy (GTDB): domain Bacteria; phylum Pseudomonadota; class Gammaproteobacteria; order Burkholderiales; family Burkholderiaceae_C; genus Rubrivivax. The sequence continues at coordinate 6,919 of JBJTVI010000525.1, read as the reverse complement.
CCTGCATCACGTGCTCGATCATGAGCACCGTGATGGCGCCCGCGCTCTCGCGCACGATGCCGCGCACCACCGGGATCATCTCGGCGATCTCCTGCGGGTTCAGGCCCGCCAGCACCTCGTCGAGCAGCAGCAGCTTCGGGCGCGTGGCCAGCGCCCGCGCCAGCTCCAGGCGCTTGCGCCCGGCCACCGTGAGGTCGGCCGCGGGCTTGTCGAGCTGAGCGGCCAGGCCCACGCGCGCGGCCACGCCTTCAGCAAGCTCGAGCGCGCGCGCGCGCCGCGGCTCGTGCAGGTGCGCGCCCACGGCGATGTTCTCGCGCACCGTCTGCGCCGCAAAGGGCTGCACGATCTGGAAGGTGCGCGTCATGCCCGCGCGCGCGTTCAGGTGCGGCGCGTGGCCCGTGATGTCGTGCCCGTCGAAGCGCACGGTGCCCGCATCGGGCCGCAGGAAACCCGACATCAGCGCAAAGAGCGTCGTCTTGCCCGCGCCGTTGGGCCCGATGAGTGCGGTGAGGGTGCCGGGCTGCACCGCCAGGCTCACGTCCTGCACCGCTTTCAGGCCGCCGAAGGCGATCGACAGGCCGGAGAGTTCCAGCAGCGGCACCGTCACTTCGACGCCCCCCCGCCGGCACCCGGGCCGCGCCCGGTGCCGGCATCTTCAGAGGCGCTGCGGGTGCTGCCGATGCCCGCGCCACCGCGGCTCGCGCGCCACACCTCGCGCACGCTGCGCCCGATGCCCGAGAGGCCGCGCGGGGCGAACATCACGATGAGCACGAGCACGCTGCCGTAGATCACCATGTTCAGGCCCGGCAGCTGGCCGAAGAGGTTGCGCGTAACCTCGGCCAGCAGGTGCAGCGCGGCTGCGCCGAGCACCGGGCCCCACAGCGTGCCCATGCCGCCGACGATGGCCGCCACCAGCGCCTCCACCGAGCTCGACGGGCCGTAGGCAATCGCCGGGTCGATGTACTGGAAGACCTGCACGTAGAAGGCGCCGCCCGCGCCCATGAAGCCGCCGGAGAGCACGATCGCGCCGAGCTTGATCGCAAAGGGGTCCACCCCCACGGCACGCGCGGCATCCTCGTTGTCGCGCACCGCCTGCAGCCGCGCGCCGAAGCGCGAGTGCTTGAGCCAGGCCGTGACGAGCAGCGCCACGACGACGAATGCGAGCACCAGGCCGATCGCGCCCTTGCGCGAGCCGAACTGCAGGTTGGCCACCGACTCCTTGAGCGGAATCATTAGCCCCACCCCGCCCCCGGTGAAGCCCACCGAGACGGCCAGAATACGAAACACCTCGGCAAAAGCGAGGGTGACGAGCGCGAAGTACGAGCCCTTCAGGCCGTAGCGGAAGGTGAGCGCGCCCACGAAGCCGCCCACGGCGGCGGCCACGGCCACGGCCAGCACGAGCGCGACCCACGGGTTGATGCCCCCGCTCATCTGCGCAATGGCCTGCACGTAGGCTCCGGTGCCGAAGAAGAGCGCGTGGCCGAACGAGAACTGGCCGCCGAAACCGCCCAGGATGTTCCAGCTCAGCGCCAGCAGCGACGCATAGAGCGTCATCATCAGGAAGGTGAGCCACACGCCGGAGTCCACGGCCAGCGTGAGGGCGACGATGGCGGCGGCGAAGGCCGCGATCTGCAGCAGTTCGCGCCTCATACCCGCGCCCCGAACAACCCCTGCGGCCTGAACAGCAGCACCGCGATGAAGATCGCAAAGATCCCGATCTGCCCCAGCGACTCGCCCAGGAACAGACCGCACAGCGACTCCACCACCCCGATCAGGAGCCCGCCCACGAGCGCCCCCGCGAAGCTGCCCATGCCCCCGAGCACGACGATGGTGAAGGCCACGAGCACGAAGCCCGAGCCCACCTGCGGGTTCACGTAATAGGCCGGCAGCAGGAAGCAAGCCGCAGCGCCCAGGCAGGCCAGCCCGATGCCGAAGCACATCGCGTAGACGTGGTCCACGTCGATGCCCATCAGCCGCGCGCCCTGCTTCTCCTTGGCCACCGCCCGGATGGCGCGGCCCAGGTCGGTGCGCGAGACGACCCACAGCAGGAGCGCCGAAGTCGCCAGCGCACCGAAGAAGGCCACGATCTTGGGCAGCGCGATCATCGCCGGGCCGATGGGCACGGTGCTGAGCGTGTAGGCCGTATCGATGGTGCGCGTGTCGCTCTTGAAGAAGAGCAGCGCCAGGTTCTCGAGCACGATCGACAGGCCCAGCGTGACGAGCAGGATGTTCTCGTCCTTGCCGTGGCTCGCGCGGTTGACGACCGCGCGCTGCAGGAAGTAGCCCAGCGCGAACATCAGCGCCACCACCGCCGGCAGCGCCAGGTACGGGTCGATGCCGAGCTTGGACTTGAGCAGGTAGGCGGCATAGAGCGCCACCATCAGCGACGCGCCATGCGCGAAGTTGATGATGTGCAGCACCCCGTAGATCAGCGTCAGCCCGAGCGCCACCAGCGCGTAGACCGCGCCGGTGGTCAGCCCGTTGAGGATCGACGGGAAGAGGATGCCGAACTCGAGCACGCCCGGGCTGCCGCGAGGTGAGGGTCGGGGGCGGCGTGAGAGGCCGCGATCAGGCGCGCAGCGGGAACAGCGGGTCGGCCTCGCGGTACTCGCGCGGGACGATCACGCGGATGTCGCCCTTGAGCACCTGCGTCATGAGCGGCTGCGCGCCCATGTTCTGGCCGTTCTCGAAGCGCGTGGCCCCGTACGGCATGATGTGGTCGCTGAAGGTGCTCTTGGCCAGTGCGTCGATGATGGCGGCGCGGTCGGCGCTCTTGGCGCGCTCGATCGCATCGGCCAGCAGCCGCACCGCGGTGTAGGCCATGAACATCTCGTAGGAGAAGAACAGGCCCTTGGCCTCGGCGCGCTTGCGCAGCTCGGCGCTGCGCTTGTCCTTCGGGTTGAACCAGTGGTTGCAGTCGATGATGCCGTTGGCCGCCTCGGGGAACTCCTTGACGAACTTGTAGCTCGAGGCCGCGCCACCGAGCACCGAGTAGATGGCCTTGGGCACCACCTTCTGCTGCTGCATCGTGCGCACCAGCAGCGCGTACTCGTTGTAGTAGTTGGCCGGGATCACGATGTCGGGGTTGATCGACTTCATGCGAAGCACGATGTTGTTGAAGTCGCGCGTCGGGTTGGCGTGCTTGACGACTTCCTTGACCTCGAAGCCGAAGCCCGGGAGCTCGCGCGCCAGCAGGTTGGCCGTGCCGGTGCCGAAGAGGCTCTCCTCGTGGATGATCATCACGGTCTTGGCTGGGCGCCCGGCCACCGTGTTGAGCACGTGCAGGTTGTTCACGGCCACCTGCGCGCAGGTGGCGTAGCCCGGGCCGAAGCGGAAGGTGTTCTTCAGGCCGCGCTGCACGATCTGGTCGGCCACGCCCACGTCCACCACGTGCGGCAGGTTGTACTTGGCAGCCGCCTGCGTCGTGGCCAGGCAGATCGCCGAGGCGAACGCACCCACCACGGCCGAGCAGCCGGCTTCGTTCATCTTCTCGATCTCGGCCGTGCCGGCCTGCGGCGTGCTTTGCGCATCACCGAGCATGGCGTCGATCTTGGCGCCGCCCAGCGACTTGATGCCGGCCTTGTTGATGTCCTCGATGGCCATCATCGCGCCCTCGCGGCACTGCTGGCCAGAGTAGGCCAGCGCACCCGTGACCGGGTGCAGGATGCCCACCTTGACGGCCTTGGGCTGGGCCCCGCCGACGAGCGGGAAGGCCAGCGTCGAGGCGGCGGCGGCCGACTGCTGGATGAAGGTGCGACGGTTGCTCATGGGTGGCTCCTCTGGGTCGGGGTTGAGGCTACAGGGGGGGAGAAATCAGTGGAAAGGCGCGGCGAGCTCCTGGCTCGTCCACACGCGCGCATCGATGCTGCCCACGCGCGAGAGCTGCATCTCGTAGTGGTAGCGATCCGGGCGATACAGGCCGCTGAGCCACTGCACGGGGCGGCCGGCGTCGTCGTGGATGAGGCGCGTGACGGCCAGCAACGCCGAGCCGATCTCGACTTGCAGCTCGCGCGCCACGGGCCCGTCGGCCAGGCAGGCCGAGATGGTCTGCGTGGCGTGGCCGATGCGCACGCCCGACTCCTCCAGCAGCACGAGGATGGGCTTGCCTTGCAGCTCGCGCCGGCCAAAGCCGCGCGCGAGTTCGGCGGGCACGTAGGTGGTGATGTGCGACAGCGGGCCGGACGGCGTGGAACGCACGCGCACGGCCTTTTGCACCGAGGCGCCGGCTTCGAGCTGCAGCCGCGGGGCCACCGACTCGGGCACCGGCAGCTCCTCGCACTCCACCACGCGCACCGTGGTGCGCAGGCCCATGGAGACGATGTTCTCGAGCAGCCCCGTGAGCTGGGCCCGCGCCGGCGGCGCGGACGCGCCACTCGCCCCGGCGCGCGGCGTGCCGCGGCGCCGCGCGGCCACCGGCACCGTGCCGCGGCCGGGCACGCGCTCGATCAGGCCCTCGGCCACCATGCGCTCCAGGGCCTTGCGAACCGTCACGCGCGCCACGCCGAACTCCTTGACCAGCTGCATCTCCGCCGGCAGCCCCTGCGCAAAGCGGCCTTCGTCCAGCCGCTCGCGCAGCACCAGGTAGACCTGGTGGTACTTGGGCAGCGGCAGCGGCGCGTTCATCAGTCCTATTGTCCGGTCATTGGGACAAAGCCGACTGCGGCAGCGGGGTATCACCCCTGGGATCGGCCGGCCGAATCTTTCTTTCGAGGCCGCCGCGCCCTAAGCTTGCTGCCCATGAAGATCGCTCTGCTGGGGGCTGGCCACATCGGCCAGACGATCGCCGCGCTTCTGGCCCGCTGCGGCGACTACGCCGTGACGGTGATGGACCGCGACGAGGCGGCGCTCGCGCGGCTGGCCGCCCGCGTGCCCGCCCTTCGCACGCGGCGCCTGGACGGCGCGCATCCGGACACGCTCGTGCGCGCGCTGGGCGGCCCCTCCGGCGGCCACGACGCAGTGGTCAACGCCCTGCCCTACCACCTGGCCAGTGCCACCGCACACGCGGCCGTCGCCGCGGGCTGCCACTACTTCGACCTCACCGAGGACGTAGCCGCCACGCGCGAGATCCGGCGTCTGGCCGTGGGCGCGGCCACCGCGCTGATGCCCCAGTGCGGGCTGGCACCGGGGTTCGTGGGCATCGTCGCGCACCACCTGGCCCAGGGCTTCGAGGAGGTGCACGAGGTGAAGATGCGCGTGGGCGCGCTGCCGGTGTTTCCCACCAACGCGCTAAAGTACAACCTCACCTGGAGCGTGGACGGCCTGGTCAACGAGTACTGCCACCCCTGCGAGGCCATCCACGACGGACAGCCCATCGAGCTGCTGCCGCTGGAGGGGCTGGAGCACTTCAGCCTGGATGGCACCGAGTACGAGGCCTTCAACACCAGCGGGGGCCTGGGCACGCTGTGCGAGACGCTGGCCGGGCGCGTGCGCACGCTCGACTACAAGAGCGTGCGCTACCCGGGCCACCGGACCATGGTGCTGCTGCTGCTGGAAGACCTGCGGCTGCGCGACGACCCCGAGACGCTCAAGGCGCTGCTGCGCAGGGCGGTGCCGGCCACCATGCAGGACGTGGTGCTCGTCTTCGTCACCGCCAGCGGGCTGCGGGCGGGCTCTCTCGTGCAGGAGGTCTTCGCGCGCAAGGTGTTCGCCGACCGCAGCGCCGAGAAGCCGCTGTCGGCGATCCAGATCACGACGGCCGCCGGGCTGTGCGCAGCCGTGGACCTCTTTCGCGAAGGCAGGCTACCTCCGCGGGGCTTCATCCGCCAGGAGCAGGTGGCACTGCCCGAGTTCCTGGCCAACCGGTTCGGCGCGGCCTACGCCAGCAGCCGGCCGGTCGAGGCGGTCGGCTGAGGCGGGCAGGCTGCCGGGGTGCGGGCGCGGCGGCCCGCGCCGGGCCTCAGAGCCGCTCGAACACCGCGGCGATGCCCTGGCCGCCGCCGATGCACATCGTCACGAGCGCGTAGCGCCCGCCCGTGCGGTGCAACTCGTAGATCGCCTTGGTGGCGATGAAGGCGCCCGAACAGCCGATCGGGTGGCCCAGCGCGATGGCCCCGCCGTTGGGGTTGGTCTTGCTCATGTCCAGGCCCAGGCCGCGCGAGACGGCGATGGCCTGCGCAGCGAAGGCCTCGTTGGACTCGATCACGTCCATCTGGTCGAGCGTGACGCCGCCCTTCCTGAGCGCAAGCTTGGAGGCCGGGATCGGGCCTTCGCCCATCACGTCGTTGGGCACGCCCGCCACGGCGTAGGACACGAGCCGCGCCATCGGCTTGTAGCCGTCGCGTGCGGCGGTGGTCGCATCGCCCAGCACGAAGAAGGCCGCACCGTCGTTGATGCCCGAGGCGTTCGCGGCCGTCACCGTGCCGTCCTTGGAGAAGGCCGGACGCAGCTTCGCGACACCTTCGAGCGTCGTGCCGTGCTTGGGATATTCGTCGGCGTCGACCACGACGTCGCCCTTGCGGCCCTTGATCGTCACGGGGACGATCTCGTCCTTGAACTTGCCGGCCTTCTGTGCCGCCTCGGCCTTGTTTTGCGAGGCGACGGCGAAGGCGTCCTGTTCGGCGCGCGTGATCTGCCACTTGGTCGCGACGTTCTCGGCCGTCGTGCCCATGTGATAGCCGTGGAAGGCGTCCCAGAGGCCGTCCTTCAACATCGTATCGAGCATTTCGGCCTGGCCCATCTTCACGCCACCGCGCATGTGGATGGCGTGCGGGGCTTGGCTCATGCTCTCCTGCCCGCCGGCGACGACGATCTTCGAATCGCCGTTGGCGATCGCTTGCAGGCCCAGCGCCACCGTGCGCAGGCCCGAGCCGCACAACTGATTGATGCCGTAAGCGGTCTTCTCGGCGGGCACGCCCGCGCCCATCGCCGCTTGGCGCGCCGGGTTCTGCCCCGCGCCGGCCTGGAGGATCTGGCCCATGAT
>JBJTVI010000524.1:0-2224 GCA_046081145.1 Rubrivivax sp. | reverse complement strand
GTCGCCTTCGCCCAGTAGGCTTGAAAGACACGGCCTTGCCAAAGGATTCGTTAGCGACCGACAAGATGGAGGCCGAGAAAGAGTTTGAACGGCACTGCTATGTCAAGCTTTCGGGCATCGTCCCTGGCTTCGTTCCGCCTTTTATCGACGTCGGGGTGTTCCCCCCCGCGTCAGAATACTTGTCGCCTCCATAGAACCCGGCTGTTCGCGACTTCATGGTCATGAACCTTGGTGGTGGGAGGCTGTGGAGCTTGTGGGCGAAGGTCGGCGCGGTGGGCAACGCGGCAGCGTTGTCCACGGCAAGCCGGCCGGTGCGCGAAGCGCATCGTCCACAAATCCACAGCCTGCGCCGCGGCCGGGTTGAAGACCACTCGGGGGCGAGTGAAGAGAACGAATTGGCTCGATACGGACAAACATTCAAGAACCGCGCGGTGGCCCGCTTGCTGCCGCCGGAGAGCGCACCGCTGGACGCGGTGGCGCGCGAGGTCGGCGTCAGCGCCGACACCCTGGAACGTTGGCGTGCCGATGCGCTGGCCCAGCCGGTGCAGCAGCGCACCTGGACCGCAGCCGCGCGACTGGAGGCGGTGATCACCTCGGCCGCCCTGGACGACGCCGCGCGCAACGCCTGGTGCCGCGAACACGGCGTGTACCCGCAGGAGCTGGCCCAGTGGCGCAGCAGCGCCACGCAAGCCCTGGCCGCGCCGCAGGAGGCACGCGCGAGCCCGCAGCAGACCAAGGACGACCGGCGGCGCATCAAGGAACTCGAGCGCGAGTTGCGCCGCAAGGACAAAGCCCTGGCCGAGACCGCCGCGCTGCTGGTGCTGTCAAAAAAAGTCGAGGCGATCTTCAGCAAGGGCGAGGCCGAGTGATCGGCCTGGAAGATCGCCGCAGCCTGGCCCAGGACATCCAGGCCGCCCACGAAGCCGGCGCGCGGCTGCACCTGGCCTGCGAGGTGGCCGGCATCGACGTGCGCACCCTGCAGCGCTGGCGTGCCGGCGATGGCTTGGCGCGTGGCGACGGCCGCCCGCAGGCCGTGCACCCCACGCCCGGGCATGCGCTGAGCCCGGCCGAGCGCGAGCAGATCCTGTGCGTGGCCAACGAACCACGCTTCGCCGACATGCCACCGGCGCGCATCGTGCCGGCGCTGGCCGACGAAGGCGTGTACCTGGCCAGCGAGTCCAGCTTCCATCGCGTGCTGCGCGCGCATGGTCAGACGCAGCACCGCGGGCGCGCCAAGCCGCCGCGTGCCAGCCGGCCGCCGACCACCCATGTCGCCACCGCGCCGCGGCAGGTGTGGTGCTGGGACATGACCTACCTGCCTGCACAGGTGGCCGGGCGTTGGTTCTTCCTGTACCTGATCATGGACCTGTACAGCCGCAAGATCGTGGGCTTCGAGGTCCACGCCGACGACGACTCGGCGCATGCCACGCACCTGCTCAAGCGCACTGCGCTGGCCGAGGGCATCCACGCAATGCTCAACAAGCCCGTGCTGCACGGCGACAACGGCGCCACGCTGAAGGCCACCACGGTGCTGGCGATGCTGAACTGGCTGGGCGTGAAAGCCTCGTACTCGCGGCCTCGCGTCAGCGACGACAACGCGTTCGTGGAGAGCCTGTTCCGCACGGCCAAGTACCGCCCCGAGTTCCCCGAATACGGCTTCGCCGACCTGGACGCAGCGCGCGCCTGGGCCACGGGCTTCGTCCACTGGTACAACCTGGAGCATCGCCACAGCGGCATCCGATACGTCACGCCGGCACAGCGCCATGCTGGCCAGGATCGGGAAATCTTGCGAGCCCGACATCAGGTCTACACCCAGGCACGCCAGAACAACCCGCGGCGTTGGTCGGGTGCTACGCGCAACTGGTCGCACATATCGACCGTCACCCTCAACCCGGAACGAACGGAGGTGATCACCGCTGCGCTCGCGCGCGGTAATAACCGGCCACTGGCCGCTTGATGAGGCGACAAGTAGCTTGACGCGCGCCGTGCCCGCAGACATGCTGTTCTCCGACCTCGAGATCGCCGTGCTGCAGGCCTATGCAAAAAAAACGGAACTCGCCAACCCATCCTGCTTGGCGATGCAGTACGCCTCGTAGCGCGCCTGGGCCACGGGCTTCGTCCACTGGTACAACCTGGAGCATCGCCACAGCGGCATCCGATACGTCACGCCGGCACAGCGCCATGCTGGCCAGGATCGGGAAATCTTGCGAGCCCGACATCAGGT
>JBJTVI010000523.1:0-5691 GCA_046081145.1 Rubrivivax sp. | reverse complement strand
CGCGGGGCAGCCCTGCCAGGCCGAAGGCGACGTTGTCGCCCACGCTCAGATGCGGAAAGAGCGCGTAGTCCTGGAACACGTAGGGGTACAGGCACAGCACGAACAGCACCACGGCCCCGGGCAGGCTGCGCACGTCGGGCCACAGCGCGCCCCGCAGCCCGAGGGCGCTGCGCAGGGCCGACTGGATCGGCCCGGCGAACTGCAGCGCGTCGGTGTAGGCGTAGGCCAGCACGTAGGCGGGCATCGCCATCGGCAGGAGCAACGCCCACTCGAAGACTCCGCGCCCGGGAAAGCGAAACAGCGAAACCACGACGGCCGCACCCACACCCACCGCCGCGACCCCGAGGGCGACCCCGAGGGTGAGCAGCACCGACTGCCCGGCGTAGGCCGGCAGCATCGTCTGCGCCTGGTGCACGAGCGTGGCCAGCGCAGCGGCGTCGAACCGCAGCCAGGCGCCCAGCACCGCGGCCACCGGCAAGGCAAGCAGCAGGCAGGCGAGCGTCAGGAGGGCACGCACGGGGCCGGACTCCAGATGCGAATGATCCTCATTTACAATAGAGCCTAACACGCCCATGAGCCTCATCCTGGAAGACGTCACGGTGCGCTACCCGCGCGCCGCCCGCGAGCACCCCGCGGTGCGCCGGGCGTCGCTGCGGCTGGGCAGCGGGCAAATCGGGGTCCTCATCGGGCCCTCGGGCTGCGGCAAGACCTCGCTGCTGCGCGCGGTGGCGGGGCTCGAACGGCTCGACGAGGGCCGCATCGAGCTCGGCGGCCTGCTGCTCTCCGATGCGCGCAGCGGCGCCCACGTGGCGCCCGAGGCGCGGCGCATCGGCATGGTGTTCCAGGACTACGCGCTCTTTCCGCATCTGAGCGTGGGCGACAACGTCGCCTTCGGCCTGGCAGGGCTGCCCCGCGCCGAGCGCGCCGAGCGCGTGCAGCAGATGCTCGAGCTCGTCGGCCTGGCGCACGCCGCGCGGCGCGCCCCGCACCAGCTCTCCGGCGGCCAACAGCAGCGCGTGGCACTGGCGCGCGCGCTCGCCCCGCAGCCGCACCTGCTGCTGCTCGACGAGCCCTTCTCCAGCCTCGACGTGGACCTGCGCGAACGCCTGGCGCACGACGTGCGCGAGATCCTCAAGCGCCACGGCACTGCCGCGCTCGTGGTCACGCACGACCAGCAGGAGGCCTTTGCGATGGGTGACGTGATCGGCGTGATGAACCGCGGCAGCCTGGAGCAATGGGACGATGCCTACGCGCTCTACCACCGCCCGGCCACGCGCTTCGTGGCCCAGTTCATCGGCCACGGGGTGTTCGCGCCGGCCCAGATCGTGGCCTGTGCCCGCGGCCCGTGCGTGCACACGCCCGTGGGCGAGCTCGACGACCCCGAGGGCTGCCCGCCGGCGTCGGCCTTCGCGGGAGGCCACTGCGACGTGCTGCTGCGCGCCGACGACATCGTGCACGACGACGCCAGCCCGGTGAAGGCGCGCATCGAGAGGAAGAGCTTCCGCGGCTCGGAGTTCCTCTACACGCTGCGCCTGGAAAGCGGCGAGGAGGTGCTCGCGCACGTGCCCTCGCACCACGATCACCACGTGGGCGAGTGGATCGGCATCCGGGCCCAGGTGGACCATGTCGTGATCTTCGACCGCCCGGCCTGAACCACCCCCCTGCTCGGGGTGTGCCCGCGCCCGGCTGGCTCGCGCAGGCGCGCCGGGGCGGCCCTATACTGGAAGAGCGGCGCAACGTCGCCCGCCGCAGGGACGGTAGAGATGGGTGCCAGGATGAGTGCCAAACTGAGAATTGCAGGCTGGGTCGCGCTCGGCGCCGTGGCCGGCGCGCTCACCACGATGCAGGTTCAGGCGGTGGCGCAGCGTGCCCTCGCCCCGCTGCCGCTGGAGGAGCTGCAGCAGCTTGCCGCCGTCTTCGGCATCATCAAGAGCGACTACGTCGAGACCGTCGACGAGAAGAAGCTCATCGGCGATGCGATCTCGGGCATGGTCTCCGGGCTGGATCCGCACTCGCAGTACTTCGACAAGAAGAGCTTCCGGGAATTCCGCGAGGGCACCACCGGCAAGTTCGTCGGCGTGGGCATCGAGATCGGGATGGAAGACGGCCTGGTGCGGGTTGTCTCCCCCATCGAGGGCTCGCCCGCTTTTCGCGCCGGCCTGAAGGCCGGCGACCTCATCACCCGCATCGACGAGACCGCCGTGCGCGGCCTGACCATCGATCAGGCCGTCAAGCGCATGCGTGGCGAGCCGCAGACCAAGGTCGTCCTGCAGATCTTCCGCAAGGCCGAGAACCGCAGCTTCCCGGTGACCATCGTGCGCGAGGAGATCCGCGTGCAGAGCGTGCGCGCCAAGGTGGTGGAGCCGGGCTACGCGTGGCTGCGCGTGTCGCAGTTCCAGGATCGCACAGTCGAGGATTTCGTGCGCAAGCTCGAGGAAATCTACAAGGCCGAGCCCGAGCTCAAGGGCCTGGTGCTCGACCTGCGCAACGACCCAGGCGGCCTGCTAGACGCCGCCGTGGCGCTGAGCGCGGCCTTCCTGCCTTCCGAGGTCACGGTGGTGAGCACCAACGGCCAGTTGTCCGACTCCCGCGCCACCTTCAAGGCCTCACCCGAGTTCTACGTGCGCCGCGGCGCCGACCCGCTCAAGCGGCTGCCGGCGGCCGTCAAGAGCGTGCCGCTGGTCGTCCTCGTCAACGAAGGGTCGGCCTCGGCCAGCGAGATCGTGGCCGGCGCCCTGCAGGACCACAAGCGCGCCACCATCATGGGCTCGCAGACCTTCGGCAAGGGCTCGGTGCAGACCGTGCGCCAGCTCGGCCCGGAGTCGGCCATCAAGATCACCACCGCGCGCTACTACACGCCCAGCGGCCGCTCCATCCAGGCCAAGGGCATCGTGCCCGACGTGTGGCTCGACGAGACCGCCGAAGGCAATGTGTTCGCGGCGCTGCGCACGCGCGAGGCCGATCTGCAAAAGCACCTCTCCGAGCGCGCCGGCAACCCCTTCGAGGCGCGCGACGAGGCGCGCGAGAAGGCACGCGCAGAGGAGCGCAAGAAGATCGAGGAGCAGCTCGCCAATGCGCGCGAGGTCAAGCCCCTGCCCGAGTTCGGCAGCGTAGAAGACTTCCCGCTGCAGCAGGCGCTCAACCAGCTGCGCGGCAAGCCGGTGATCGTCAGCAAGACGGCCACCGAGCGCAAGGCCGAGGCCGAGGTGCGCTGAGGCGGCCGGGCAGCCGCGGCGATGGCCACGCCGGTCTGCCTGATCGGGGCTCCCACCGATGTGGGGGCCGGCACGCGGGGCGCCAGCATGGGGCCCGAGGCGCTTCGGGTGGCGGGGCTGCAGCCGGCGCTGGAGGCCCATGGCGTGCAGGTGCTCGACCGTGGCAACCTCGCCGGCCCGCCCAACCCCTGGCAAGGCGCGCGGCAGGGCTATCGCCACCTCCCGGAGGTGCTGGCCTGGAACCGCGCGGTGCATGAGGCGGTGCACGCCGAGCTCGCCGCGCAGCGGCTGCCCATCCTGCTCGGCGGCGACCACAGCCTGGCCATCGGCTCCATCAGCGCCGTCGCGCGCCAGTGTCGCGCCCGCGGCAAGCGTCTGCGTGTGCTGTGGCTCGATGCCCACGCCGACTTCAACACGAGCGCGCTGACCCCCAGCGGAAACCTGCACGGCATGCCGGTGGCGGTGCTGTGCGGGCACGGGCCGGCCGAGCTGGTGGAGCTGGGCGGGCTGGGCCCGACCGCCGCACAGCCAGGCTGGCTGCAGCCGCGCTGGATCCGCCAGATCGGCATCCGCAGCGTCGACCCCGGCGAGAAGCGCTTCGTGCACGAGCAGGGGCTCGAGGTCTTCGACATGCGCTTCATCGACGAGATGGGCATGCGCCACGCCATGGAACTGGCCCTGGCCACGCTGGATGCCAATACGCACCTGCACCTGAGCTTCGACGTGGACTTCCTCGACCCCGAGATCGCCCCCGGCGTGGGCACCACCGTGCCCGGCGGCCCCACCTACCGCGAGGCGCAGCTGTGCATGGAGATGATCGCCGACACGGGGCGGCTGGCCAGCCTGGACGTGATGGAGCTCAACCCGGCGCTCGATGTGCGCAACCGCACCGCGCTGCTGGCGGTGGACCTGATCGAGAGCCTGTTTGGCAAGAGCACGCTGATGCGGGAGCGGGGATGAGTGGGAGCCGCCGCACGGTTGAAGGGTCTGCAGCTGCCGGGCACGCGGCTGCCGCGTGTGCTGCTGCGTGTGCTGCTGCGGGTCGCACCCTTGCTAGGTGCCCTGATGCTGGCCGCGCCGGGCCCGGCCCGCGCGGCCAGCGTGGAGGCCGTGCCGCTGCAGGTGATCGCCCCGGCCACGCAGGCCTTCACCACCACGCGCGAGTTCGTCCACGTGCTCGGCCGCACGCGCCCGGGCCTGCAGGTGAAGGTCAAAGGCGTGGCCGTGCCGGTCTACGCCACCGGCATCTTCGTGCGCGACCGCGTGCCGCTGCAGCCGGGTCTGAACCGTATCCGCGTGGAAGCCTCCGACCCCGGCACGGCGCCAGGCGCGCAGGGCCGCGAGCCGCGCAGCCACGCCGAGATCGTGCTCGAGGTGCAGCGGCTGCCCGCGCCCGAGCCGCCCCCCGGCCCGGCACGCGACCGGATCGATTTCGACCCCGCCAGCGTGCTGCCGCGCGAGACGCTGCGCGTGGCCCCCGGCGAGCCCTTCGAGGTGGGCCTCGTGGCCACGCCGGGCCTGCGCGTGCAGGCGCGGCTGCCGGGCGGCGAGTGGCAGGCCCTGCCGGAAGACGCTGCGCGGCCCGGCCGCTACGCCGCAGCGCTGCACCTGGGCGAGGGGCCGGACACCGAGCCGGCCCTGGTGCAGCTGCGTCTCACGGCCCCCCGCACGCTCGAGCTCGAAGGGCCGCGCCAGCGCCTGCTCGACGCGCCTGGCGCAGTGGGACGCTGGTCCGGGAGTGCCTGGCACCTGGCCACCGTGGGCGCACAGGGTGCCGACCTGGTGCACGGGCTGCACGCGGTGCGTTTGGCCGGGCCCAACCTGGCCGAGCTCGCGCCTGGCACGGTGCTGCGGCTGACCGGCCAGCGCGGCGAGCACTACCGGGTGCAGCTCGCCCCGGATACGCACGCCTGGGTGCGCACGGCCGGCGTGGAGCGTCGCGAGCAGCCCGCGGCCCGGCTGCCCAGCGCCACCTTCACCTCGGCGCGCGTGGCGGGCACGCCGGCTGGCGACGTGGTGAGCCTGGCCTTTCCCGCGCCGCTGCCCTACGCGGTGCGGGCCGTGGCCAACCCCGAGGGCCGGATGGTGCTGGAGGTGGAGCTCTACGGCACGCACCTGGCCACCACCTGGATCTCGCACCTGGCCAGCGCGCGGCTCGTGCGCGAGATCACCTTCGAGCAGCCGGCCGATGGCCGCGTGCGCCTGCGCATCGTGCCGCACGCGGCGCGGCTGTGGGGCTGGCGCGCGGAGCAGGATGGCGCCGGGCTGCGCATCACCGTGCGCGGCCCGCCGGCTCTCGATGCCGCGGCCGCCTCGCCCCTGGCCGGGCTCGTGGTAGCCCTGGAGGCCGGGCACGGCGGGCCCGCCAACACCGGTGCCGTGGGGGCCACGGGCGTGCCCGAGAAGGACATCAACCGCTGGACCACCGATGCGCTGGCCGCCGAGCTCGAGCGCGCCGGCGCGCGCGTGCTGCAGG
>JBJTVI010000522.1:0-6268 GCA_046081145.1 Rubrivivax sp. | reverse complement strand
GGTGGGATGCGTGATCGGCCACGCAGACGGGCGCGTGCTGGCCCGTGGCGCCACCCAGGCGCCTGGGCAGGCGCACGCCGAGGCCTCGGCGCTGCAGGCTGCGCGTGAGGCGGGAGTGGACGTGCGCGGCGCCACGGCCTGGGTCACCCTGGAGCCCTGCGCGCATCACGGCCGCACGCCGCCTTGCGCCGATGCGCTCGTGGCAGCCGGGCTGGCACGCGTGGTCGCAGGCACGCGCGACCCCTTTCCCCAGGTGGACGGCCGCGGCCTGGAACGGCTGCGTGCGGCTGGCATCGAGGTGGAGCTCGCCCAGGGCGAGCTCGAGGTCGCCTGCCGCGAGATCAACATCGGGTTCCTCTCGCGCGTGCAGCGCGCGCGGCCCTGGGTTCGCCTGAAGGTGGCCGCATCGCTGGACGGCCGTACGGCGCTGCCCGACGGCACGAGCCAGTGGATCACGGGCGTCTCCGCCCGTGCCGATGGCCACGCCTGGCGTCGTCGTGCCGGCGCCGTCCTCACCGGCATCGGCACCGTCCTCCACGATGATCCACGCCTGGACGTGCGCCTCGTGCCCACCGAGCGCCAGCCGCTGCGCGTGGTGATCGACTCCGCCCTGCAGACCCCCGGGCAGGCCCGGCTCCTGGAGCCGCCGGGCGAGGTGCTGGTCTGCGCCGCCCGCGAGGACCCCGCCCGCGCGGCGCCGCTGCGCGCGCGCGGCGTGGTGCTTCTCGGGTTGCCCGGCGAGGGCGGCAGGGTGGCCCTCGAACCGATGCTGCGCGAACTCGCCCGGCGCGGCGTCAACGAGCTGCACGTGGAGGCAGGCCCCACGCTCAACGGCTCGCTGCTGCGCGAGGGGCTCGTCGACGAGCTGCTGCTGTACGTCGCGCCGATGCTGCTGGGCCCCGGGCGCGAGATCGCGCGGCTGCCCGCGCTGCCCGCGCTGGCCGACGCCACGCGCTGGGTCTTCCACGAGGTGGCCCCAGTGGGGCCGGACCTGCGCCTGCGGCTGCGCCCGGCCCCCGCACCTACAATGCGCTGATGCCGATTTCTCCCGTTCCGGAGCTCGTGGCCGAGCTCGCCGCCGGCCGCATGATCGTCCTCGTGGACGAGGAAGACCGCGAAAACGAGGGCGACCTCGTCCTGGCGGCCGATCACGTCTCGGCGCAGGCCATCAACTTCATGGCGCGCTTCGGGCGCGGCCTGATCTGCCTGACGCTCACGCGCGAGCGCTGCGAACGGCTGCTGCTGCCGCCGATGGCGCAACGCAACGGCACCAAGCACGGCACGGCCTTCACCGTCTCCATCGAGGCCGCCGAGGGCGTGAGCACCGGGATCTCCGCCGCCGATCGCGCCCGCACCATCCAGGCTGCCGTGGCGCGTGAGGCACGCGCCTCCGATCTCGTGCAGCCCGGCCACGTCTTTCCGCTCCAGGCACAAGAGGGCGGCGTGCTCATGCGCGCGGGCCACACCGAGGCCGGCTGCGATCTCGCCGCGATGGCCGGCTGCTCGCCTGCCGCCGTGATCTGCGAGATCATGAAGGACGACGGGACGATGGCCCGCCTGCCCGACCTGGAGCTCTTCGCGCAAGAGCACGGGCTGAAGATCGGCACGATCGCCGATCTCATCGGCTTTCGCAGCCAGCACGAGTCGCTCGTCACGCGCGCCGGCAGCCGCCGCCTCGTCACGCCCTGGGGCGAGTTCGAGTGCACGGCCTTTCGCGACCGCAGCGGCGGCCTGCACCTGGCGCTCTCGCACGGGCAGTGGCAGCCGGGCCAGGAAGTGCTGGCCCGGGTGCATGAGCCCTTCACCGCGCTCGATCTGCTCGACGCCGGGGAGTCGCGCCACTCCTGGCCGCTGCCGCAGGCGCTGCGCGAGCTGCGCGCGGCCAGCGCAGGCGTGGCGGTGCTGCTCAACTGCGCGCAGGATGTCGAGGCGCTCCTGCCGCAGGCCCTGCCCGGCGCCGCCTCCCCGGCGCCCGCTCGCACCCAGATGGATCTGCGCACCTATGGCGTGGGCGCGCAGATCCTGCGCGAGCTCGGCGTCACGCGCATGCGGCTGCTCGGCCGGCCGCGACGCATGCCCAGCATGACGGGCTACGGGCTGGAGGTCACGGGCTTTCGCGCGCCCGAGCCGAAGCCAGCCTGAACGGGCCACCCACGGGCCCGGAACCCGCCACACCAGGACGACCAGACAATGCAGCAAGCCGACAAGGGAAGCCACGAGGAGCTCGATGGGCAAGGGTTGGCCATCGGCATCGTGCGTGCCCGGTTCAACGAGCCCATCACCCACGCACTCGAAGCGGCCTGCCGCCAGGAGCTCCTCGCCCTGGGGGTTCAAGCGCAGGACATCCGCAGCGTCAGCGTGCCCGGCGCGCTGGAAGTGCCCGTGGCGCTGGACGCCCTGGCACGCAGCGGGGAGTTCGACGCCCTGGTGGCCCTGGGCTGCGTGATACGCGGCGAGACCTACCACTTCGAACTCGTGGCCAACGAGAGCGGCTCCGGCGTGATGCGCGTCTCGCTCGATCACCAGATTCCCGTGGCCAACGCCATCCTCACGGTCGAGGACGAGGCACAGGCACGCGCGCGGATCGATGAAAAGGGGCGCGATGCCGCTCGCGTGGCCGTCGAGATGGCCATGCTGCTGGAAGAGCTCTCATGACCGACACCGCGATCGAGCCGACGCCGACCGGGGCCGGCGGGCGGCCGCCGGGCCGGCGTGCCGGCGCCCGCTCGGGCGCACGCTCCACGCGCCGGCGTGCCCGCGAGTTCGCGCTGCAGGGCCTCTACGAATGGCTGGTGTCCGCCTCGGACGCCCCGGCCATCGAAGCCCACATGCGCGAGCAGGAGGGCTTCTCGCAGTGCGACAGCGTGCACTTCGACGCGCTGCTCAACGGCTGCATCCGCGACGCGGCCACGCTCGACGCCGTGCTCGCCCGTCACGCCGACCGCAAGACCGCCGCACTCTCGCCCGTGGAGCACGGGGCGCTGCTCATCGGCGCGTGGGAGCTCGCCCACTGCATCGAGGTGCCCTACAAGGTCGCGATCAACGAGGCGGTGGAGCTGGCCAAGAGCTTCGGTGGCACCGATGGCCACAAGTTCGTCAACGGCGTGCTCGACAAGGCCGCCGCCGAACTGCGTCCCGACGAGGTGGCCGCCATGCGGGCGGCCCGCGGCGGCTGAACCTACGCCGAGAGCCGGGGCCCGCGGATGCGACTGTCCTCGCGGCTGGAGGCGATCCAGCCCTTCTACGTGATGGAGATGGCCAAGGCGGCGGCAGTGCGGGCCGCGAGCCCGGCCTGCGATCCGGCCCAGGGCGGCCGGCCCATGATCTTCCTGAACATCGGCGAGCCGGATTTTCCCGCGCCCGACCGCGTGCGCGAGGCCGCCGCGGCACTCCTGGCCCGCAGCACCACGCCCTACACCGCCGCCACCGGCACGGCGGCCTTGCGCGGGGCGATCAGCCGCTGGTACGCCACGCGCTTCGGCCTGGAGGTGGACCCCGCGCGCATCGTCGTCACGGCCGGCGCCTCGGCCGCCCTGCAGCTCGTGACGCTCGCCCTCTTCGAGTCGGGCGACGAGGTGCTGATGCCCGACCCGAGCTACCCCTGCAACCGGCACTTCGTGGCTGCCACGGGCGCCACCGCCCGGCTCGTGCCGACCACCGCCGCGCAGCGCTTCCAGCTCGATGCGGCCGGGGTGTGCGCCAACTGGCGGCCGAACACCCGTGGCGTGCTGCTGGCTTCACCCTCCAACCCGACGGGCACCTCCATCGAGCCGCAGGAACTCGCGGCCATCTTGCAGGCGGTGCGCGCGCGCGGCGGCGTGACCATCGTCGACGAGATCTACCTGCCGCTTTCCTACGACGAGCGTTTTCGCGCCAGTGCCCTGGGCCTGGGGGACGACCTGATCTCGGTCAACAGTTTTTCCAAGTACTTCTCGATGACGGGCTGGCGCCTGGGCTGGCTGGTGCTGCCCGGCGGGCTCGTCCAGGCCGTGGAGCGGCTGGCCCAGAACCTCTACATCTGCCCGAGCGCGGTGGCCCAGCATGCGGCGCTGGCCTGCTTCGATGCCGAGACGATCGCCTTGTGCGAGCAGCGTCGCGGCGAGCTGCAGCGCCGGCGCGACCGCGTGCTCGCGGGGCTGGCGCGCGTGGGGCTGCCCGTGCCCGTCGAGCCCGACGGTGCGTTCTACGCCTGGGCCGACTGCAGCGGTCACGCGAGCAGCAGCTGGACGCTGTGCCACGAGCTGCTCGAGCGCGCCCACCTCGTGCTCACGCCCGGGCGCGACTTCGGCCCGGCCCAGGCCGAGCGCTTCCTGCGGCTGTCCTTTGCCGGGGGCGCGCAGGGCCTGGACGAAGCCATCGACAGGCTGGCCCGCGCGCTCGACTCGGGGCGCCCCGCTGCCTGAACCCGCGATGGACGCCCGCGACACGCCGGCCGCCTCGACTTTGAACTTTCGCTGGCCCGTGCGTGTCTACTGGGAGGATACCGACGGCGGTGGAATCGTGTTCTTTGCCAACTACCTGCGCTTCTTCGAACGCGCGCGCACCGAATGGCTGCGCGCGCGGGGCATCGGCCAGCAGCAGCTGCGCGAGGCCACGGGCGCGATCTTCGTCGTGCTCGACACCCAGGTGAGCTACCGCCTGCCAGCCCGGCTCGACGACATGCTGGAGATCACGGCGGAGCCCGAGCGCGCCGGCGGCGCCTCGCTCGTCTTCACGCAGCGTGCCTGGCGCGGGGCCGAGCTCCTTGCCGAGGGGTCGGTGCGGGTGGCCTGCGTGGATGCCGCCACCCTGCGGCCGCGCCGCCTGCCGGCATCCGTGGTGCAATGCCTCCCATGAGCCAGGACATGTCCATCCTCACCCTCGTGCTCCAGGCGAGCCTGGTGGTGCAGCTCGTCATGCTCGCGCTGGTGGGGGTCTCGCTGGCGAGCTGGACGGTGATCTTCGGCAAGCTCTTCGGCCTGCGCCGGGTGCGTGCGCGCAACGAGGAGTTCGAGCGCGAGTTCTGGAGCGGGCGCAGCCTCGTGGATCTCGAGCAGGCGGCCTCGGGCCGCGGCGCGGCCGGCCAGGGCCCGATCGGCGCGCCGATGGAGCGCATCTTTGCCAGCGGCATGCGCGAGTTCCTGAAGCTGCGCGAGCGCCGGCTCGACGCGGCGGGGCAGCTCGACGGCGCCCGGCGCGCCATGCGCGCGAGCTTCCAGCGCGAGCTCGACGTGATCGAGAGCAACCTCAGCTTCCTCGCCTCGGTGGGCTCGGTGAGCCCCTACGTGGGCCTGTTCGGCACCGTCTGGGGAATCATGCATGCCTTCGTCGGGCTCTCCACCAAGCAGCAGGTGACGCTGGCCACGGTTGCGCCGGGCATCGCCGAGGCGCTGGTGGCCACGGCCATCGGCCTGTTCGCGGCCATACCCGCGGTGATCGCCTACAACCGCTTTGCCCGCGACATCGACCGCATCGCCATCCAGCTCGAGACCTTCATCGAGGAGTTCAGCAACATCCTGCAGCGCCACGCCGGCACGGCCGCCGGCTCGAACCCGCCCGCCGCCGGTGCCGGCACGGGCGGGGCTGGCGAGGCCGGCCCGCAGAGGTAGCCCGTGCCAGCGGTCGTCTCCCGAGGCGGCGCACGCCGCCGCCGCACGATCAACGAGATCAACATGGTCCCGTTCATCGACGTGATGCTGGTGCTGCTCATCATCTTCATGGTGAGTGCGCCCCTCATCACCACCGGGGTGGTGGATCTGCCCAGCGTGGGCCGGGCGCAGGCGCGCGCGCCCGCCGTGGTGGAAGTGATGGTGGGCAGCGACCAGAAGCTGCGCATCCGGCTCGACCAGCTCGAGCCCGAGCCCGTGGCGATGGCCGCGCTCGACGCGCGCGTGCGCGCGCTGCAGGCCGGCAACGCCGACGTGCCGGTGGTCATCAGCGCCGACAAGGCGGTGCGCTACGAGGCCGTGGTGAAGGTGATGGACACGCTGCAGCGCGCGGGCGTGCGACGCATCGCGCTGTCCGTGCGGCAGGAAGGATGAGCGCCACACTCGCGCCGGCGCCGCCAGGGGGGATGGCCGCGGGCGCGGCGATCTCGGTGCTGGCCCACGCCGGGCTGCTCGTGGCCCTGGCACTGGCCGTTCAGTGGCGGCTGCCCGCCCCGCCGCCGGTGGCCGCCGAGCTCTGGTCTTCCGTCCCCCGGTCGGCCGCCCCGCCCGCGGCCGCGCCCGAGGCCCCCACCACACCCCCGCCCCTCCCGACCGCCGCGGCGGAGCCGCCCCCGGCGCCC
>JBJTVI010000521.1:0-3745 GCA_046081145.1 Rubrivivax sp. | reverse complement strand
TGAACATGATGACGTCCGCGTCCTGCTCGATGGCACCCGATTCACGCAGGTCGCTCATCATGGGGCGCTTGTCGGGTCGGGTCTCCACGCTGCGGTTGAGCTGGGAAAGCGCGATCACGGGGCACTGCAGCTCCTTGGCCAGGCCCTTGAGGCCGCGCGAGATCTCGCCCAGCACCGTGGCACGGTTCTCCTCCCCCCCGCCGCTGGAGCCGCTCATGAGCTGCAGGTAGTCCACCACGATGAGGCCGAGCGTGCCCCCGTACTGGCGTGCCAGGCGCCGGGCGCGGGCCCGCAGTTCGGCCGGGTTGAGGCCGGCCGTCTCGTCGATGAAGACGGGCGCCTGGGCAAGCTTGTGGGCGGCACCCGGCAGACGCTCCCATTCGTCGTCGCGCAGCCGCCCGGTGCGCAGGTTGCTTTGGTCGATGCGGCCCAGCGAACCGACCAGGCGCAGGGCCAGCTGCGAGGCGCCCATTTCCATCGAGAAAACGGCCACGGGCAGGCCCTCCTCCACGGCCACGTGCTCGGCCATGTTCAGGGCAAGGGCTGTCTTGCCCATGCTGGGCCGGGCTGCCAGGACGATGAGGTCGCCCTTTTGCAGCCCTGCAGTCATGCGATCGAGATCGTAGAAGCCGGTGCGAACGCCGGTCACCTCTTCGGCCCCGTTCTTGTCGAGCTCATCGACGCGGTCCAGCAGCGCCTTCACCAGGCCGCGCATCTCCTGGAAACCGGCCTGCCCACGGGCACCCTCCTCGCCGATGCGCAGGATACGGGTCTCGGCTTCGTCGAGGATCTGCGGGACGGGCACACCTTGCGTATTGAAGGCGCGCGTGGCGATCTCGTCGCTGGCGCTGATGAGCTTGCGCAGCACGGCCCGCTCGCGCACGATCTCGGCGTAGCGCCGCACGTTGGCGGCGCTGGGCACGCCCTCGGCCAGCGCGTTGAGGTAAGGCAGGCCCCCGCACTCCTCGGCCTGCCCCAGACGCTGCAGCATCTCGTGCACGGTGACCACATCGGCCGGCTTGCCGGCGCCCACGAGCGAGCCGATACCGACGTAGATGAGCCGATGCTCGTGGCGGTAGAAGTCGCTCTCCGTCAGGAGTTCGGCGGCCCGGTCCCAGGCCAGGTTGTCCAGCAGCAGGCCACCGATCACGCTCTGCTCGGCCTCGATAGAGTGCGGCGGCACCCGCAGGCGGGCCACCTCGTCATCGCGGGCGACCGGTGGCGCTTCGAAAGGGCTGGACATGGGCGGGGATGCTAGGCCGAGCGAGCGCGCATTCGCAGCGGGGAAAGCCCCTGCGAAGTACGGCACCGGGGTTGCGCCCCGGGCAGCCCCGGGCTGTGGACAAGCCTGTGCATGAGCGTGTGGAGTGCCTGCGGGCGACCTGTGGAGAAGCTGACCCCCCAAGCGCAAGGGGCCGGCAGAGCCGGCCCCTCGGGCGTCGTGGGTGCAACGAGCCTCACTCGGCCTGGGCGATCACCTGGACGGTGACTTCCACCACCACGTCGGTGTGCGGCGCAACCGACACCGTGTGCTCGCCCAAGGTCTTGAGCGGGCCGGTGGGCAGCCGCACCTGCGACTTCGCCACCTTCAGGCCCATCTTCTCGAGGCCCTCGGCGATGTCGTGGTTGGTGACGGAGCCGAAGAGGCGGCCATCCACGCCGGCACGCTGCGTGATGCGCACCGTCTTGCCGGCGAGTTGCTCGCCCAGCGCGCGTGCAGCCCCCAACTTGTCAGCGGCCGCCTTCTCGAGTTCGGCGCGGCGCGCTTCGAACTCCTGGATGGCGGCCTCGGTGGCACGGCGTGCCAGGCGCGAGGGGATGAGGAAGTTGCGGGCATAGCCGTCACGGACCTTGACGACGTCGCCCAGGTTACCGAGGTTGGCAACCTTCTCGAGCAGGATCACTTGCATGTCGGCCTCCTCAGAGCTTGTGCTGGTCGGAGTACGGCAGCAGCGCGAGGTAGCGGGCGCGCTTGATGGCCGTGGTGAGCTGGCGCTGGTAGATCGCGCGCGTGCCGGTCAGGCGCGCAGGCGTGATCTTGCCGTTTTCGCCGATGAAATCGCGCAGCGTGTCGACATCCTTGTAGTCGATCTCCTCGACGCCGGCGACCGTGAAGCGGCAGAAGCGCTTGCGACGGAAGAGCAGCGACTGCTGGTTGCGCTTGGGACGGCGGTCCTTCGAGAACTTGCCTTTTCCGCGGGGTGGGGGCATGGTGGAACTCCTGGATACGTGTGAACGGTCGGGCGGCAGGCCGGATCAGGCCCGCACCTCGGTGACGTGGAAGAGCAGGCCGCGGCCGTTGCGCGCCGGCGCGAGAAACCCCTCGAAACGAGCCGCAGACCCCAGCGCCAGCGGTGATACCGCTGCAACGGTGGAACCCACGGCAAGCGCCTTGAGGCTCATCGACACCTTGCGCACCTGGCCTTCGTGCATGACCTCGGAATCGTGTGCGAGCGTCAGGTCCAGGGCCGGTAGCCCGGCTGGCGTGTAGCGCAACGCTGCCCGTTCGGCAAGCGTGGCGCTGAGCACCAGGCGGTTCATCGGCCTGCGGCCCCTGGCTCGCGCACGAGACTCAGGCCTGGGCCTCCTGCTGCTGCTGCGCGGCCTTGCGCGACTCCTCGCGCTCCACGGCCTTCATCATCACCGAAGGCGTGGTCTCGGCCTTGCCCTTGGCCACGGTCAGGTGGCGCAGAACGGCGTCGTTGAAGCGAAAGCCCGTCTCGAGCTCGGTCAGCACTTCGTGGCTGCACTCGATGTTCAGGCACAGGTAGTGGGCCTTGGCGAGCTTCTGGATCATGTAGGCGAGCTGACGCCGGCCCCAATCCTCCACGCGGTGCACCTTGCCGCCGCCATTGGCGACGAGGGCCCGGTAGCGTTCCAGCATCGCTGGAACCTGCTCGCTCTGATCCGGGTGGATCAGCAGCACGATCTCGTAGTGACGCATGCGATCTCCTTGTGGTTTCCGTAGGCGGAAGCTGCCCCCGAAGTGCGTCAGCGGGTGGGGTGCAGCAAGGGTCAATCGCGGATTATAGCCCGACGATGAAAGACGCCCCGGCGCTTCGCGAGCATCCGGGGCGTCGGGCCTGTCAGGTGGGGCGAGCAGGCCGCCAGGCCTGGCCCGCCCCACCTTGAGCCGGCGATCAGGCCGACTTCAGGTTCGGGTAGCGCACGTGCTCCACCAGTTCCTGCATCTGCCGGTTGGGCGCCGGCGTCACCAGGCTCACGAGGATGATCACCGCAAAGCCCACCGGCACGCCGAACACGCCCGCGGAGATCGGAGCGATCTCACCCCACAGGCTCACCGGAGAGTCCACACCGAAGACGGTGCGCATCCAGGGGTGGTTCATGATCATGTAGTAGGCCGTCGTGCCGAAGCCCGCCAGCATGCCCGCGACCGCGCCCCACTTCGTGGCCCGCTTCCAGAAGATCCCGAGCACCAGCGCCGGGAAGAAGCCGGCAGCGGCGAACGAGAAGGCCGCGGAGACCAGGAACAGGATGTCGGCGAGCTTGCTCACCTGCACGTGCCACGCCGTCCAGGCCGCCAGGATGGCCACCACCAACAGGAGGATCTTGGAGATCATCACCCGGCGCGAGGTCGGGGCGTTGGGGTCGAGCATCTTGTAGTACAGGTCGTGCGACAGCGCGTTGGCGATCGTCGGCAGCAGGCCGTCCGCGGTGGAGAGCGCAGCAGCCAGGCCGCCGGCAGCAACCGGGCCCGAGATCACGTAAGGCAGGCCCGCGATCT
>JBJTVI010000520.1:0-3314 GCA_046081145.1 Rubrivivax sp. | reverse complement strand
GGCCGGCCTCACCGGCGCCATCGTCGTGCTGCCCCAGGGCGTGGCTTTCGCCACCCTGGCGGGCCTGCCGCCGCAGCACGGGCTCTGGGCAGCGATGCTGCCGTGCATCGTCGCGGCGCTCTTCGGCTCCAGCCGGCTCATGGTGACGGGCCCGGCCAACGCCATCTCGCTGTCCACGCTGGCCCTGCTCGCACCCCTGGCCACACCCTTCACGCCGCGCTACGTGGAGCTGGCCATCACGCTGGCCTTCCTCGTCGGGATGATGCAGGTGCTGCTGGGCCTGGCACGCGTGGGCCGCCTGGTGGACAAGGTGCCGCAGCCCGTGGTGGTGGGATTCACCGCAGGCGCGGCGCTGCTGATCGTCAACGCCCAGCTCGGCACGCTCCTGGGCCTCTCGCTGCCCGGGGGCGGCGTGGCGGCCAACCTGCACGCTGCCGTGCAGCGGCTCGGCCAGGCCGAGCCCGCGGCCTGCCTGGTGAGCGCGGCGACCTGTGCGATCGCGTTGGGTGCACGGCGCTGGAATCGCTGGGTGCCCTCCATGCTGCTGGCGGTGGTGGGGGGCTCGCTGCTGGCGGCCGCCTTGCCGCACCTGGCGCCGCAGTGGCCCGCGCCGCGCACCGTGGGCGCCTTGTCGAGCCCCCTGCCCGAACTGTCGCTTCCCGACCTGAGCCTGGACACCCTGCGCGCGCTCTTCGGCGCCACGCTCGTGATGACGCTGCTGGCGCTCACCGAGGCCTCGGCGATCGCTCGTGCGGTGGCGCGGCGCCGGGGCGACCACCTGGACGGCAACCAGGAGTTCATCGGCCAGGGCCTGGCCAACTTTTCCGCCGCCTTCACCTCCGGCTTCCCCTGCAGCGGCTCCTTCAACCGCTCCGGCGTGAATGTCGAGTCGGGGGCGCGCACGCCGCTCGCAGCGGTGTGCGCCTCGCTCTTCCTGCTGGCGATGCTCGCCTTCGTGGCGCCGCTTTCGCACCACCTGCCGCTGACGGTGATCGCGGGGCTGCTGGTGGCGGTGGCCTGGGGCCTGGTGGACAGGCCCGAGATCAGGCGGCTGCTGCGTGGCGGCGCGCCGCAGTGGGTGCCGCTGCTGGTCACCTTCGTGGCCACCGTCACGCTCTCGCTGGAGTGGGCCATCGTGCTGGGCCTGGCCAGCGCGCCGCTCGCGCAGGCCTGGCGGCCGGGCCACCCTCGAGGCTGAGCCCTGTGCCCGGTTGCGTGGCGCGTGGGCGGGCGGCTGCCCCAGGCACGTTATGCTGCGCGCCCCGCACCATGGCCACGATCCACATCAGCGACATCGAAAGCGCCATCAACTGGTGGCGTGATCGCTCCCCCTCGAGCGACGGCATCACCGCCTGCGCCGAGGTGCGCGCGCTGGCCGAGGTGTACGCGCTGATGGTGTACTTCCGCGAGAGCGAGTGCGACGAGGCGACGATGCCTCGCGCCGCCACGCAGGCCTGGCTCGCCTGGTACGCGAGCACCCCCGATGCGCCCTGCATCGCCATCTGCTCGACCAGCCAGGGCGATTCGGAGTGCAAGGGCTGCGGCCGCAGCTTCGACGAGGTGCAGGACTGGACGGCCTACACCCCGGCGCAAAAGCGCGCCGTGTGGCGCCGCATCACCCTGGAAGCCCGTGCCTGGCGCTTCAACCGCTACGCCGAGCGCGCGGGCCCGGGGGCCACGCCCCCCATGGTGGCCGATCACACGGTGAACTCGGTGAGCACGGCGAGCACGGCGAGCACGGCGAGCACGGTGCGCCCCACGTGAGCGCACTGCGCGCCTGGCAGGCCGATGCCCGCCGCATCGGCACGCTCGCCTGGCCATTGCTCGTCGGCCAGCTCTCGGTGCTCGCCTTCGGCACCATCGACACCATCCTCGCGGCGCGCCACGCCAGCACCGATCTGGCGGCGCTGGCCGTGGGCTCGGCCGCCTACGTCACGGTCTTCGTCGGCTTCATGAGCCTCGTGCTCGCGCTCGGGCCGATCACCGGGCAGCTCTTTGGCGCCGGCCAGCTGCACGAGGCCGGCGGCCAATTGCACCAGGCCGTCTGGGTGGCCCTGGCCGCCGCGCTCGTGGGCAGCCTGCTGCTGCTCTTTCCGCAGCCCTTCCTGGCGGCCGCGCAGGCTTCGGACGAGGTGGCCGGCAAGGTGCGTGGCTACCTCACGGCGCTTGCCTTCTCGCTGCCCGCCTCGCTGCTGTTCACCGTCTACCGGGGCTTCAACACCGCCGTCTCGCGCCCCAAGGCGGTGATGGTGCTGCAGCTCGGCGGCCTGGCGCTGAAGGCGCCGCTGTCGGTGGCGCTCGTCTTCGGCGTGCCCGCGCTGGGCATTCCCTCGCTGGGCGTGGTGGGCTGCGGCATCGCCACCGGCATCGTCATGTGGAGCCAGCTGATCGTGGCCTTCACCGTTTTGCGGCGCGATCCCTTCTACGCGCGCTTCGCCCTCTTCGGGCGCGGCCTGGACGCGCCCGATCGCCGCGCCCTGGGCGCCCACCTGCGGCTCGGGCTGCCGATGGGTGCGACCACGCTCGTGGAGGTGTCCGGCTTCACCTTCATGGCCATCTTCATCGCGCGCCTGGGCACCGAGGCCGTGGCCGGGCACCAGATCGCCGTGAACGTGTGCATCACGCTCTTCATGCTGCCAATGTCGCTGGCCAGCGCCGCCAGCACCCTGGTGGCACAGCGCCTGGGCGCGCGCGACGCCGCCGATGCACAAGGCCTCGCCCGCCACGGGGCGATGCTCACCATGGGGCTGGCCTTGGCCTGTGGCACCCTCCTGGCGACGCTGCGGGAGCCGCTGGTGGGCCTCTACACCAACAATCCCCTCATCACGGCCGCGGCCGCGCCGCTGCTGGCATGGGTAGCCGTCTTTCACCTCGCCGACGCCACGCAGGCCTACGCCGGCACGGTGCTGCGCGCCTGGCGCATCGCCACCGTCACCTTCGTCGTGAACGCCACCGCGCTGTGGGGCGTGGGCCTGCTGGGCGGCTACGTGCTGGCCTTCGGCCTGTGGCCCGGCGGCACACCCGAGGCGCTGCGCGGCGCGCCGGGCTTCTGGGCGGCCGGCAGTGCCGGGCTGGTGCTGGCGGCCGTGGCGCTGGGGGCGGTGCTGGTGCGGGTGCTCAGGGCGCTGGCGCGCCAATCCCGGCCCTTGCCCTGAAACCGGCCAGGCGCAGTCCCCTCGGCCTCATCGGCTGACGAGCCGCCCCACCGCCTCACGCAAGCCTTCACCTTCGGCCAGGCCCAGCCCGCGGGCGCAGGCGTTGAGGTGCGACAGCACACCGCAGGCCCAGGTGTCGGCGGCATCGCCGATGCGCGC